>JAIFLN010000195.1 GCA_020049045.1 Spirochaetota bacterium
GAACGGTAGGCAGGGGGGTGAGCCAATCCTGCCAGGTTCTCAACAGCGAATGCAGGAGCCGGAGCCGGTGGAAGTGCTCGCGGGGTCGACCAAACTCACCCAGAGGAGCTTGGAAATCGTAGCTCAACTTGGGACAGGTATGTTCGTTCAGGAACGGATTGACCGTGCCGTACGGGTTGGTGCCCCCGTGATACATGTAATACCCCAGGAAGTTGCAGCCCCCAGCGGACTTGACGACGGCCATGGCTTCGACACTTTGCGGGGGGACGGTGAACCGGTAGGGGTACCAGACTTGCATTCCTCCGCCCATTTCGCAGCAGGAGTAGGGGTAGTCCTCGGGGGCGTAAGCGGGCGCAAAGTTGTAGGTTTTGGGCTGGCTGTTGTTGTGGTGGTCGCGGAACAGGAACTCGGGAGTGGCCGGATGCTGCTTCACGTCGGTGTAAAAAAGCCAGGGCTGGTAGGCGTAGCCGCCCCATAGCGGAAGGGTTTCGGGAAGAGGCACACTGGCCCCGCCCCAGGCGGTCGCAGTCCAGAACGGTGCCTCCATTCCGGCATCTCGGGCGAGGTTTTTAAGCCTCAACAGGTGGTCCCGGCCATCCCGCCCTCCGGGCAGCCAGTCCTTACTTGTGGATGTGGTGGCTTCCCAAGGCGCGGCCGAGTGCTGGTGCTCATTTTCGATTTGAAGGCCAAGGATGGGCCCTCCGTCCTGGTGGAACAAGCCGTGAAGCTGGCTGGCGATCTGGGAGTAAAGCCGCTTCACCAGCACCAAGTAGTCTTCGTCGTTGCTCCGGGCCTCGAACGGTCGGCCGTAGAGCCAGTCGGGAAAGCCACCGTTGCGAACCTCCCCATGGCAGAAGGGACCCAGACGGACAAGGACTTTCAAACCATGGGAACCACAGAGTTCCACGAACCGCCGCAAATCCTTCCGGCCCCTCCATTCAAAGACCCCTTCCACTTCTTCGTGATGGTTCCAGAACACATAGGTCGACACGAGATTGATGCCCCCGGACTTCATCTTTGCCAGGCTTTCCTCCCAGAACCTTTCGTCGTACCGAGAGTAGTGCATCTCACCGGCGACCGCTTGAAACGGTTGTCCATTGCGTTCGAAGTAGTAGTTGTTGACGGTGAAGGTCTCGCCCGAGGGTGAGGTTCCTCCTTGGGGTATGGTGCCTCGGACCAGGGTTTTAGCGCGGTCGATAAGGTCAATGCTGAGAGGGTTCACGGGGGGCTCCTTGGTCACGGGTGTTCAGAAGACCCATAGTGGGCCTTGAGCTGGTTTTTCAGTTCCTGGAGGACAATTTCTTGTTTGGCACTCTTGAGCTGGGCTTCGAGGACTGCCACCGCTTTGGCGACGTTGGCCACGGCTCCGATCGAGATCACATCACCGTACTGGGACATGACCTTGGTAATTGCCGCCACCTCGTTTCTCACCTTTGTGGGGAGAAAGGCGAAACCGAGGAAGGTATTGGGCACCAGCAGGACTTTCAAACGCTCGCGAAGGGCCAGGTAGGCGGGCGACCAGCCGGCAAGGGGAGGAAGGATGTCCTTGTTGACGAACCAGAACCCCCCAGCCTCCACCGGGTAGGGGTTTGAGCCAGGCTCGACTCCCAGGGGGATGGAAACCTTTCCGTCTGGTGTCATTACCCAGTGAATTCCCTCGACCCCGAACGAAACCAGTCGGGCATAGGCTGGGTCCTCCATGATCCGGTCGAGAACCTGCAGAGTTTTTTCAAGGTTCTTTCTCCCCGAAGCCAGGGCCACCCCGTTTCCGGTATACGAATCGGCGTTTGAATGACCGTTGCTCGAAAGGATGGGGATGATCTCGGGATCGAAGCCCCTCGCCTGGGCCACCGCGAGAACCTCTTGAATGTCCTGACTGTTACCGAAACCGACAGCCGATTTGCCCAGGGCGAACGACTGCTTGCTCAAAAGGGTATTGGCAAACGGTGCCCGGTTGAGGTAGCCCTTGTCGTACCAGGACTTCATAACGGTGGCGACGCGCAGGTAGGCGGGCTTCCAGGCTGGGTCAAGCAGGTTCACCAGGCTATGGGCCGGGTCCTCGGAGTTACCGTAAATGGTACCGAAAAACGGTACGGCGATGGGTGGAACCGACTCCATCAGCATGGCGAAAAACGGCTGGCCAATGTCGTAGCCGTTGCCCAGGTTGATGGGAGTCAGGTCTGGCTGGTGCTTTTTGATAGCTGCCAAATAAGGTTCGAGCTCTGAAATCCGGTCCACCGGAGCCAAGCCATACTTACGGCGCAGATCCCCCCGAATCACGGCGATGGGAACCTTTCGGTCTGGTGAGGCGGTGGGGATCATGAAGAGCTTTCCTCCCACCTTTGCCTGCTCCCAGGCGATGGCCGGCGTGACAGCCCAGTGCTGGGGCATCCAGGTCTGCAGGAGGGCGGGAGTCAGGGGCTGGAATGCACCTCGGACGGCTTGAGAGGTATAGGGAGCCCAACTAGCGGTATAAATCCAGTCGACCCCCTCGCCCGAGGCCAGAACCAGCGGGTATTTGGAGTTGACCTCGTTCCAGCCTATATAACTCAGCTCAAGCACTACCCCCAGGTCGGACTTCAGCTTCACGTTCAGAGCATCCAGGACCTGCTGTATACCCGCGGGAGGCGTCCCCAGCAGGATTCCGGAGATTTTGGTCTCTAAGCCGAGGATCGGTGAAGTCAGGAACAGAAGCCAGGAAACCAAAATAAGGAGCACTCGCATTCTTGACCCTCCTGGTTCCAAGTCTAGTCCATCCTCAACCCTTCACTGAGCCGATTGTGATTCCCGCGACGAAATGCTTCTGGAGGAAGGGGTAGATGAGAATGATGGGACCCGTGGCCACGACGGTCATCGCCAGTTTCAGACTCTCCTTGGGCAGATTGACGGTCGGCATGTTTCCCACCATTTGTGCGGTATAGGTCACGCTAGCCAGCATTTGGTACAGGGTATACTGAAGCGGCTGGAGGTCCCGTTTTTGAATGAACATCATGGGTGTCCACCAATCGTTCCAGTAGCCAAGGGCCGTGAAGAGGCCGATGGACGCCAAGACAGGTGCCGACAACGGCAGAACAATCCGGAAAAAGATTCCCAAGTCATCCATGCCGTCAATGCGGGCCGATTCGATGATAGACTCGGGAATTGAGGTAGCTATGAAGTTGCGCAGGATCAGAATGTTCATGACGCTGAACATAGGAACCAAGATTAATACCCACAGAGTATTGGACAGATGGAGGTCGCGACTGACCAGCAGGTAATACGTGACAAGGCCGCCATTGAACAGCTGGGTGAAGTAGAGGAAGAACGATAGCACGTTCCGGTACTTCACCTCCCTTCGGGCCACCACGTAGGCAGCCATGGATGACAGCAAGAGGGAGAGCCCCGTACCGAGACCCGTTACCAGGATCGTGATGCCGTAGACTCGAAGGATTCTTTGAGGGTTCTCGAAGATCATGGTATAGGCGTCTGCACTGAATTCCTTAGGCCACAACTGGTACCCGTAGTTGATGATGCTGTGCTCGCTCGAAAGGGAGTTGATCACCAGGATGAGGAAGGGTGCCGTTGCAACGAGGGCAAGGAAACCAATGATGATCCATCCCAGTAAGTTGATGGCCACGAGGTCGGGGGATTTCTTCATGGAGGATCTCCTTAAAAGAGGGCCTGGCTCTTGTCTTGTCTGCGGACAATACCGTTGACAGCAAGAATGATGACAAAACAAAGGATGGACTGGTACAAGCCCGCAGCCGAGGACATTCCGAAGTCCTGGGTCGATACCAGCGACCGGAACACCAAGGTGTCGATGATATCGGTTGCATCGATCAGGTTGCCGTTTGTGCCTACCAATTGGTAGAACATATCGAACTCACCGCGCATGATACGGCCTACCCCCAGCAGAAGAAGAATGATAATCGTGGGCTTCAGCTGAGGGAGGGTGATTCTGCGGATCCGGTAAAAGATGTTCGCCCCATCGATGGATGCCGCTTCGTGGCACTCTTTGTCCTGGCCTGCTATCGACGCTAAAAAAAGAACAGAACCGAAGCCGACCCATTTCCAAACGTAAAAGAAGGGAAGGATGACGGGCCAGAGGTTGGGGTCGGCATAGATATCCACCGCCTCCATTCCCCATCCTTTAACAAGAGTGTTCATCAGGCCGTATTCATAGTTGAAAAGGTTGTAGACGAGGGCCGAAACCGTGACCCAGCTGATGAAGTACGGTAAGAACAGCATGGTCTGGAAGGTCTTCTTTGCCAGGCGGCTGCCCATTTCGCTGATCAGGATGGCCACGAGGATAGAGAAAAACAGGTAGGCGACCAGGAACAAGGTATTATAAAGGAGGGTGTTGATGGTCACCTGTACCAGTTTGCCTGATTCGATGAAGTACCGGAAGTTATCCCAGCCGTTCCAGGGGCTGCCCCAGATTCCTCCCTGATAATTGAAATCCTTAAACGCCACGACGATGCCTGTCATGGGGAGGTAGGCAAAAATCAGGAAGTACACCGCCACGGGCATGAACATGGCGTAGAGTCTCCCGTTGCGGATCATTTCGAAAAGGAAGCCCTGGCGGTTGTGAAGGATTTTCGTTGTCATAACACCATTACAAGGGGAAAGCTGGGTTTGGAACACGGGAAGGAATTATGATTCTCTTTGAGTTTTCGAGGTGCTACTCAAAGAGAACCAGGGTTGAATGCAGGTCGGGTTACTTGTAGTGTGCGGCCAGTTGGGCTTTTAACTCGGCCACCACCTTGTCTTGGTTCGCTGACTTGAGCTTGGCAATGAGGGTGGCTACCGCTTTATCGACATCGCTCACCGCCCCGATGCTGATCGGGTCCATGTATTGACTGATGACGTTGGCTATCGACGCGAGCTCGTTCTTCACTTTACCGGGGTTGAAGTTGAAATCGACGAAGGTATTGACCACCAGGATATCCTTGAGTTTTTTGCGCAGCTCAATATAGCCGGAGGTCCATGTTGCCTGGGGTGGAAACAGGTCTTTTTTGGCGAACCAGAACCCAGCGGCATCCTGGGGGTAGGGGTTCTTCTCGGGGGTGACTCCGGCGGGCAGGGTGAGTTTGCCGTCTGGAGTCAAATCGTAGCTCTTTCCCTTGATGCCGAAGTACACCAGCATGACGTAGTCTGGGTCTTCCATAATCAAGTCGAGAAGCTGGAGCGTCTTCTCCCAGTTCTTGCTGTTGGCGGCAATCGCCACACCGTTTCCAACGTGGCTATCGGCCGGGGAGTGCCCCGTCCTCGACAGGATGGGGATGATTTCCGGGTCGAATCCGGAAGCAGTGGCCTTGGAGAGCACTTCCTGAATATCCAGGCTATTGCCAAAACCCACCGCTGACTTTCCCTGCGCGAAGGACTGTTTGCTCAGCACGGTATTGGCGAAGGGTGCCTTGTTGATGAACCCCTTGGTGTACCAGGACTTCATGGTATTGGCAACTTTTTTGAAAGCCGTCAAGTACGGTTCTTCGAGAATGTCCACTAGGCTGTGGGCCTTGTCCTCATAATTGCCGAATACAGAACCGCCAAAAACAAAATTGATCGGTGGCACCTCATTGTTCAGAAGGGCGAAGAAGGGCTGGCCGATGTCGTAGCCGCTGCCTAGGTTGATGGGAATGATCGCTGGGTTGTTCTTTTTTACGGCAGTGAGGTAGGCCTCGAGACCGGCAACATTCGTCACCGGTGCCAGGCCATACTTCTTTCGCAGGTCTCCACGGATGACCGCGAGCGGAATCTTACGGTCGGGGGTTGAGGTGGGAATCATGAAAATCTTGCCGTTGATCTTAGCCTGATCCCAGGCCTCTGATGGCGTTGCCTTCCAATGGCGGGGCATATATTTCTGAATGATCTCGGGAGTGAGTTCTTTAAACGCACCCCTCACCGCCTGGGTGGCGTAGCCGTTCCAACTGGCGGCGTACACCCAGTCGACGTCTTCACCAGCGGCGAGGACGAGCGGATATTTGGAGCCTAACTCGTTCCATCCGATGTAGTTCAGTTCGAGCTTGGCTCCCATGTCAGCCTTGAGCTTGAAGTTGAGGGCGTCTAGGACATCCTGTGTACCCGAGGGCCCGGAACCCAGCAGATAGCCGGTGATCTTGGTCTCCTGGGCAACGATTCCGGTCGAGGCCAGGAGCCCGAAGGCGAGGATTGAGAGCAAGTGCAAGCACTTCTTCATATGGTTCTCCTTGAAAGGGATTAGTGACGACTTCGATATCACTCCTGAACACGTCTTTTGCACACTGGACAAATCTGGGAAAAGCTTTGAGTTTTTCCGGTTGAGATTTCTACGCAAGAAATCCAAGAGAATCTAAACTCTGTCCGGTTCACAGATGGCTCCTCCGGTTGTTTCCTAGACCTATGAAAGGAAATAGAATGAAACGCTATGCCACCCACTTAGCCGTCGAGACACTGACCCCGTCCTTCGCTGTGCTGGTCAACTGACCGGCCCTGCCTCCATGGTATACTGGTTTCATGCGCGCCTTGATCGTTGAGGATGAAAGGACTCCAAGGGAAATTCTCCGCGATTTGGTGCCTTGGAGCCGGTATGGCTTTGATCGTGTTGATACCGCCCGCAACGGCCTTGAGGCCCTTGAGGTGTTGCAGGAAGGCGGCATTGACCTTGTTCTGACCGACGTCAGGATGCCGAAGATGGATGGGGTTGAACTGGCCCTCGAGGTTCACCGGCGTTGGCCTGACTGTGTCCTGATCTTCCTTTCAGGGTACTCGGACAAAGAGTATCTGAAGACGGCTATCCGTGTTCAAGCCCTGGATTACCTCGATAAGCCCATCGATCTGGCCGTGGTGAGTGAGGCAATCGCCGAGGCTGTCCGCACCCTCCAGCAGAAGCAAGCCGTTAGGGGGCTCTCGCCCTTGAGGCGCCAAGCGCTGGTTCTGGCGCTTTTAGGCCTAGGTCCTGAGTCTGGAGCCTTGCCCGAGCCTGGGTTTCAAAGGGGACCCCTGAGGGTGTTGGTCCTGTCCCCCAGTCCAGGGATCGAGCCTCCTGCCGAGTGGCGGCCGTCGGTTTTAGCCAGGATCAATGGAGAAGATTCGCCAAGGAACGGCCTGATTGCCGCCCCAGGTCCTGGCTTACAGATATTTGTGATCTGCGACCATACGTTGGGCGGGGACCCCGCTTTTTTTGAGCAAGTTGCCCAAACTTTGCTGGCTCACGCCGATACCGATGGGTCGCTGCGGCTCCGGGCCGGACTGTCGCTGGCTGTTTCTGGACCCGAGGGGCTTCGAGCTGGCTTGGCCGAAGCCCAGAGCGCTCTCACCGATGCGTTCTACCGGCCTGATCTTTTACTTCACTCTGTTCGTCCGCCTTCGGGTCGGATTCTTGACTTGTCCGATGACCTCCTGGCCTCCTGGAGCCACTTGATGGAGTCTCAGGATTTTTCTTCCGTCATTCGCCAGTTGGTCGTGCTGGAACAGCGGTCCATGGCTGCCCGTGAGCCCGACCATGAGCACGTGAGAGCTGTTTGGCTTCGAGCAATGGAGTTTCTGTTAGGTTTTGTTCCCTCCTGGGGAGCTCCTGAACGAGGTGCCCGGGCCGAAAAGTTGCGCCGGGAGCTCTGGTCCGCCCCTGACTTGACCTCTATTGCGGCGTGTGCCCGAGATTGTTTCGACAGGTTGTTCCTCCAGTCCCCAGGAGACCTTCATGTCGGCGACCGGGTCCAGAAAGCGAGGTCCTTCATCGAGGAGAAGTTTGCCGACCCCGACCTGACCGTCGATGCGATTGCCGTCCATGTCGGGTTTTCTGAATCCTACTTCTGCACAGTGTTCAAACAGGCTCAGGGTATAACCGTGAAAGACTTTGTCAACCGTCATAGGATTGAGCGGGCTAAGGCCTACCTTTGGGAAAAAGAACCGCCGACCCTGGCCGATCTCGCCCTGAAAGTCGGATTTCGAGACCCCAACTATTTCAGCACCGTATTTAAGCGGCACACAGGAACCAGCCCAGGGGCGTACCGAAAAAAGGCGTTGGGATGAACTGGTATACCCTCTCTGCAACAGGAATACGCAAGAAACTGTTCTTTCTTTTCCTTGCCCTGATCCTGGTTCCTTTTCTGATTTACACGACCATCGTTGTCGGGCAGGTCTCGGCCCAAATGGAGATTTTAGGTTTCCACACTGCCGATTTGGTCTTGGGACAAACCGCCAGCTACCTGGAAAGCCGGACTGATCTGGTAAAAAGGGCTCTTGACCTCATTTCGCTCAACCCTGTGGTGCGCGAGCTTTCGACGGTAGATCCAGCAGTTTATGGTTTGGATCCAGGCCTTTGGATTCGGGATGCTGGGATACTCCATGCGGTTAAGGACAACGCTGCCCAAAATAACCCGGATATTCGAACCTTTGTGCTCTACATGGTGGGTGGCCTTGGTGCCTCCCTTTCCCGAGAGGAAAGTCCCCAATTTCTCCCCTTGGACGAACAAAGCTCGACTCTCTGGTATCAAGCTCTCGATCCCGCTGAAAACCTTCCCCGCTGGTTTCCCCCAGGTACCGACTTTGACCATGCCCGTCCCGAAGATCTTTATGTGGTTCGACGCATTGCTAGCGACCAAGATTTGGCCCTGACGGTAGGGTATATCCGAGCCGACCTCAAGGTCCGCGGGTTTGAGGAGATTCTCGACAAGGCGGAATTCTCGCCTTCCACAGCGGCTTTTCTGGTCGATGCTCAGGGCTCCCTGGTGGCCCTCTCACGTCAAGCCCGTCAACTAGGTGATCCAACCCTCACCGAACTGTCTTCAGCGCCTCAGAGTCCCTGGGTTCAAATCCAGTCCGGGGGAACCTCGTACCGAATCGGCCGGCAAGCGGTGGATTCCACCGGGTGGACTTTGGTAACGGCCATTCCCAATCATGATATCGGTGCCTTTGGTGACCAAGTTCGGAACTTGCTTTTGGCAGTTTTAGCAGTGATGCTTCCTTTGATGGTCCCTTTGTCGCTTTGGGCCGCCAACAGCAGCACCCGGCGCCTCGAACTCCTTCTGTCCGGGGTGCGAAGGGTGGGAGAAGGTGGCTTCGACGTCGAGCTTCCTGAAAACGGCAACGATGAATTCGGCGAGTTGACTCGAAACTTCAATTTTATGGTGGCCCGAATCCGCGACCTGGTGCAAGACCAATACCGGCTCGGGGCTGAGGTCAAGAACCTGGAACTCCGGGCACTCCAAGCTCAAATCAACCCACACTTCCTGTACAACACCCTCGATTTGATCAACGGCCTGGCCCTAGGCGCAGGGCAGACGAGGATTGCCGAGACGACCCTAGCGCTTTCGAAATTTTACCGCTTGACCCTTTCAGGAGGGGCCGAGACCCTGGCGCTATCAAAAGAATTCACACACGCTGAAACTTATGTCAAAATTCAAAACCTTCGGTTTGAGGAGGCGGTCACCCTGGTTGTTAACCTCGAGCCTCGCTGGGGGTCGTACCCAGTGCTCAAAATGATCCTGCAGCCCTTGGTTGAGAACGCCATTCTGCACGGTATTCTTGAGAAGCCCGAGGGGAAGGGGACCATCTTTCTACGGGGCCAGACGGTCATGGTCGGAACACAGCCTTGGCTGGGGCTCGAGGTCGAAGATGATGGTGTCGGAATTGATGACGCCACCCTTGCTAACCTCCTCAGTGGAGAACGCCTGACCAACGGTACCGAAGGCCACGGTTACGGGGTCTTCAACATTGACCGGAGGCTTCGTTTGAGGTATGGAGATCCCTCCGGGCTCGTTTTTGAAAGTACGCCTGGACAGGGAACCCTCGTTCGAATCCTCATCCCAGGCGGCGAAAGCTAGCCCTGGGCGTTGGTGCGGCCCCGGTTGTTTAGGCTCATCGTCTCGGGGAGCGAGCGGGGCTATTCGCCTAGCAGCTTGAGTAGATAGGTCGGCGTGTTGGTCTCGAACCACCATGGGCGGAGTTCCTGATTCGCAAACGGCAATAGAATATCGAAGGGGTTGTAGACCCCTTTGGAGCCCCACGAGTAACCGTTGTACCCGTTGCGCACAGCTTCGCGGTCAAACTTGGTCAAGAGTGGGGCGAACTGGGTGTCGATCCCGAGCCGGCCTTTCCCGAAAATCTCAACGCACGGGTGGGCGCTTGGCTCCCATGATCCAGGCTCAGTGCAGCGCTCAAGACCTGAAGTTCATCCGGCTCGAGTCCTTTGCCATTCTGG
>JAIFLN010000014.1 GCA_020049045.1 Spirochaetota bacterium
GCGGGCTCTAAAGTTATCCGACCCGGCCAAGCTGGCGGCTGTTCACGAGAGGGTCAAAAACTCCTTCCACAACGCAACCCACGGAAAGTAATGTGATCACCGACGGTGCACCCCGAAAGGCACCCGAGGCACCTTGTCCCTACTTTCCCGACCGGATTTTTGTGCAAAGGTATTTTTTTGGCCTCGAGGCCAGCCCGGACGAAACAAGTGCGCTTCTGGCGGCCGGTTGGCGTCGCTTCGGCACCTTCTTTTTCCGACCCGACTGTCCTGGGTGTCAAGCCTGTGTTCCGGTTCGTCTCGATGCCGCAGGCTTGGAGCTCTCTCCCAGTCAGCGGCGGGTTTGGCGGCTCAACCAGGACGTTGAGGCGGCCGTTGTACCCCTGGAATACCGCGAGGAATACTACGAGCTCTACCGTCACCACAGTCAGGTCCGATTTGGAAAAGAAACCGATGCGGACGACTTTCGCACGAGTACCGCCTTGAGGGACGGCTGGCCGCTCTGGGGTTCTGCGACGAAGGGTATGATGCTTTGAGCTCGGTCTATTTTGTGTTTCACAACGATTTCGCCGACCGGAGCCTGGGAATCTACAGTGTGCTCTGGGAATGCCGGCTCGCGGCAGCCAGGGGACGCCGCTGGTACAATCTGGGGTATTGGGTTCAGGACAATGCGACCATGGCCTATAAAGGTAAATTCCATCCCCGGCAGCTGCTGAACTGGAATACGGATCTTTGGGAGGAAGCATGAACACCGACCTTGGTTTTATTCATCACTTTGAACCCGGAACCGCGCCGGTTACCGTCCTTCTGCTCCATGGAACGGGGGGAACGGAACACGACCTGGTCGATTTGGGCCGCTCGTTGTTCCCCGATGCCGCACTGCTGAGTCCCCGTGGTCCGGTAAACGAAAACGGCATGGCCCGCTTTTTCCGCCGGTTGGCCGAAGGGGTCTTCGATTTGGACGATCTGCGCCGAAGGACGGCGGATCTGGCCAATTTTGTGGCAGCGGCTTCCAGACAGTACGGTTTCGAGGCGTCCTCCGTGGTGGCAGTGGGCTATTCGAACGGGGCCAACATCGCTGCCAGTCTGCTGCTGCTCAAACCCGGGGTGCTCGCTGGTGCCATCCTCTTCCACCCCATGGTCCCCCTTGAACCGGAATCCTTGCCTGATCTACGGGGAATTCCTATCTTTATGGGAGCCGGGCGTCAGGATCCCCTCGTGCCTCCCCCGTTGACCGAACGGCTGGAAGAACTTTTGACGGCCGGAAAGGCGCAAGTGACCGTCCATTGGCAACCGGGCGGTCACAATCTGACCCGTCCGGAAATCGAAGCCGCGCAGGCTTGGGTTCAACGGCACTACCGTTCTGCCAAGGAGACGTAGCATGGAATTGAAGGGAATCCACCATTTGACCGCCGTCTCGGCAAGAATCAAGGAAAACCATCGTTTTTATACAGGGACCCTCGGCATGCGGCTGGTCAAACGTTCGGTGAACCAGGATGACGTCAGCGCCTGGCATTTGTTCTACGCCGACGCCGAAGGGTCACCGGGCACGGATCTGACCTTCTTCGACTGGCCCGTCCCCCGCGAGGCCCGGGGAAACCGGTCCATCAGCCGCACAGCCCTCCGAGTCTCAGGAAAAAGCGCCTTGGACTATTGGTCGCGGAGTTTTGCCGACCGGGGCGTGGCAGCCGGCAAGGTGGAGGAACGCGATGGTCGGTTGACCCTGGATTTTGAAGATCCAGAAGGACAGCGGCTTCAACTGGTCGATGACCAGGGGCAGGGAGAGTCCAAACCGTGGCTCAAGAGCTCCGTTCCCGCCGATTTTCAGATGCGGGGGCTAGGCCCCATCCACCTGTCCATCCCCGACCTGAAGACCTCGCACCGGATCCTCGAACGCATCGGTCTGCGGGAGGTCAGAACCTACCCTCACCCCGATACGCCGAAAGATCAGGTCCATGTGTATGAAATGGGCCCTGGCGGCGTCGGGGCAGAGCTGCACGTCGCCGTTCAGCCGGACCTGTCACCGGCCAGCCAGGGTGCCGGAGGCGTTCACCATGTGGCCTTCCGCATCCCCGACTCAGACTACGACGCCTGGGCTGACGCACTGAACACCTGGGGTATCCGCAACAGCGGCAAAGTTGACCGGCACTGGTTCAAGAGCCTTTACTTCCGGGAACCCAACGGCATTCTGTTCGAGATTGCCACCGACGGCCCGGGTTTCGGCGTGGATGAAGACCCTGCCACCCTCGGTGAAAAAGTGGTGCTGGCCCCCTTCCTCGAGTCACGCCGCCAGGAAATCGAAGCAGGGCTCAAACCCATCGACTAAGAGTCTAGACCGACACCATCCAGGAGTGTTTGTCGGGCAAGACCCCATACTGAATCCCCTTCAGGTTCTTCTGGAGTTCGCGGCTGGCATCGCCCATTTTTCCACCGTTGAAGAGGGCGGTTTTGTTCCCGTGGGTGACGCTTTCCAAATACGAGATTCCAGCGGCTGTGCCTGTCACAAAGCACTCGACCCCCTTCGACAACACTTCCTTGATCTCGAGTTTGCGCTCTTCGGTCTTGATGCCCAGGTCCCTCGCAAGAGTCAACACGGAATCGCGGGTAATTCCCGGCAGAATGGTGTCACCCAACTCGGGCGTTACCAGGGTTCCATCCTTCAGCAGAACAAAGAAGTTGCAGCTTGACCCTTCTTCCACATACTTCTGGCTTTTGGGATCCAGAAAGATCACCTCCATATACCCGGCGGCTTCGGCCTGCTTTTTGGCCAGGATGGGGATGACGTAGTTGGCATCGCATTTGATCCAGCCCGTGCCCTTGGGGGTGGCGCGGATGCGGTCGGTGGTAATGGCGGCAGTCGACCCTTCCTTAAAATACGCCCCCACGGGGGTGCTGATGATCACCACCCAGGGCGTGGTTGAAAGACCCAGTCCGATGGCGGGTTCGGAATAGCTGAAGGGGCGAAGGTAGACGGCCGTCGCGCTGGCAAACAGGTCTTTCTCCCAAGCCGCCTGGAACTGGGGCCGGAACCCGAGCGAAGCATTTTTCGAGACAACCCCCTTGGAGGCCTCTACCAGAAGGTTGGCTGGAAAGGCGGGCATCATCAGCCCCTCCATGGACTTCTGCATCCGTGCACCATTGCGGTCAGGACGGAAGATTTTCAGACCGCCGTCAGGTTGCGGGTAGGCTTTGAGGCCTTCAAAACAACCCATGCCATACTGCGTCGTGTAGTTGACCAAAGGTAGTTCTGGAAAGGAATTGCGCTGAGCCAGCAAGGCTTGCAAGGCCTCGGGCGTCAGGGCAGATTCTTGGGCAGGTGTCTGATGGGGCTTCTCCTGATAGGCTTCGGACCAGCCGCCCTTCCCGTTATATTGAGCCTGATAGACCCAAGGATAAATGCTTAACGAAAACGCCATACCACACCCCTTCTATGGAGGCCATTCTAACCACGGGTCCCAGGGAAAGTAAAGGCATTCCCTCTTTCCTACCCCCGGCCCAACCGGTATATTCAAATCTATGAGCAAACACGTCGAAAACGTCATTATTATCGGCTCCGGGCCTGCCGGACATACCGCCGCCATCTATTCTGCCCGCGCCAACCTTAAGCCCCTGATGTTCGAGGGTTTTATGGCCGGAGGGGTAGCGGCCGGTGGTCAACTCACCACCACGACAGAAATTGAGAACTTCCCCGGTTTTCCTGAAGGCCTTCCCGGCCCCGACCTGATGGATAGAATGCGGTCGCAGGCCGTGCACTGCGGTACCAGGATTGAAACCGAGACCGTCAATTCCGTCGACCTTTCCCGGCGGCCGTTCACCGTTGTCACTGACAGCGGAGAGTTTCAGGCCAGGACCATTATTTTGGCTACGGGTGCCACCGCCAAACGGCTGAACCTTCCGGGAGAAGAAAAATTATGGCAGCGGGGCATTTCTGCTTGTGCCGTATGCGACGGCGCCCTGCCCTTGTTCCGTAATAAACCCTTGGTGGTGATTGGCGGGGGAGACACGGCTTGCGAAGAGGCAACCTACCTGACAAAGTTTGGCTCAACGGTGCACCTTCTGGTCCGCCGTGATGTCTTGAGAGCCAGCAAAGCGATGCAGGACCGGACCAAGGCCAACCCCAAAATTCACATTCATTGGTTCACAGAAGCCGTGGAAGCCGTGGGGGAAAAAGTATTGACGGGGGTCAGGGTCAAGAATAATAAATCCGGTGCCTCGGAAGTCCTGGAAGCGGCTGGTTTGTTCTATGCCATTGGTCACGAGCCCAATACCAAATTCCTTGACGGTCAACTCGAGCTCGACGAAACTGGTTACATCAAAACCGTTGCAGGAACGAGCCGCACGTCGGTGAATGGAGTCTTCGCCGGGGGAGACGTCCAAGATAAAGTGTACAGGCAGGCCATTACGGCAGCAGGTACGGGGTGTATGGCTGCGTTGGAAGCGGAGCGGTTCTTGAGTGAGGAAGGCGTCCATTGAAAAATCTCTCGGTTGCAGTGAAATTAGGCGGGTCAATGGCCATTTTGACCCTTTTGATTGCCCTACAAGGGGCTCTCGGGTGGTTTTCTGTCGACGGAATGATTCAACAGGAGGAACGACTCGGAACGCTTCTGGAATCCACCATTTTGACAGATAAGGCTGATCTGGGAGTTCTGGACTTCGAAAGACTTCTGTTCAACCACATCACCGATGGTGACTCTACCAGAATGGCCAGCATCGAGGCCAATCTGGTCGGTGTTGAGAAAGATGTCCGTGACTCCTTTGTCAAGTTCAAGGAACTTCCGATTCCACCGGGTATTCGCGAACAAATTGTTGCCGTTGAGGCCGAATTGGACTCGTATTTTGAATCCAAGGCCGATATTCTCAGGCTTTCCACAGACAATCAGAATGACAAAGCACTGGCCCTTCTGTATGAAAACGTAGCCCCTGTTATGAAGTCTCTGGAAGTCAAACTGGACGCTATTGTGGCGGAAAACACCAGCGCCTACCTTTCTATGATCCAATCGGACAAGGCTCAGGCGGGAATGGTGACCGTGGCAATCTCTATCATGACCTTGATAGCCATTGCGCTGGCAGTGTTCCTGTCCCTCTTTTTGATCACCATGATCCGAAAGCCGCTGACGGCGGCGCTTAGTCTTGCCGAAGCGATCACCCGGGGCGATTTGACCGTCAAGGTGGCACCGCAGGTTCTCGAGTCGAAGGACGAGTTTGGCAAATTGATGCGGGCTCTAAACCACATGCAGGAAGATCTAGCTCATTCGGTGCGGCAGATTGATAACAGTTCCGAAGCCCTCGAGCAGGTCAGCGGCCGGCTGGGGCAGGTGCTGGAAGAGGCTGTCGAGGCGGTAGGAGCCATCGGCCAGACCGTCGAAGACGTGAACTCCAAAGTACTCAACCAGAGTGCCAGCGTTACCGAGACCAGTGCGACCATCACCCAAATCGTTAAGAGCATCGAAGGGTTAAGGCTGGACATCGACAACCAGGCCAGCGCCGTAACTCAGTCCTCGGCGTCCATTGAAGAAATGATGTCCAACATCCAATCGGTGACCCACAATGTGGAACAGATGGGTGATGAATTCACCAAGCTGGTGGGAGCCTCTGACACCGGCAAGTCCAAGCTTCTCACCGTGACCGATAAAGTGCGGATCGTCAGTGATCAGAGCCGCAAACTCCTGGAAGCCAACGGTGTCATCAAGGGAATCGCCGCCCAAACCAACTTGCTGGCTATGAATGCCGCCATCGAGGCGGCGCATGCGGGCGAGGCCGGCCGGGGATTCGCCGTCGTGGCGGACGAAATCCGCAAACTGGCCGAAATGTCAGCCAAACAGTCGGGTGAAATCAGCAAAGACATCGCCTCGATTATGAAAGAAATCACAACGGTGGTGTCGGCAGCCGGTGACTCAGAAAAGGCCTTTGGTGTCATTCTCGACGAAATCACGGTGCTCAACCGCTACGAGCAGGAGATCAAGCAGGCCATGCTGGAACAAAGCGAAGGCTCCCGTCAAATACTCGAAGCCATCGCCGAAATCAACGAAATTACCAGTCACGTCAAGGATAGCGCTACAGAAATCACCGAAGGCAGCAAATCGATCCGAGATGAAATGCAAAACCTGGCTACGGTCAGCGAGGAGCTCAACGCCAGCATGCATCAGATCGAGGATGGTACCAAGAGGATTCGAACCACGACCACCCAACTCGAGGAGGTGGGTCAGAGAAACACGGAGCAGATCAGCGCGCTGGCGGGACTGGTCACCAAATTCACGTTGTAACCGCAGGCCCGTTTCAGGGTTTGCGGTAGACGGAAAAAGCGTTGGCTTGGTGGGTGGCGGTGACCGTCAGTTCGGTGATTTGAACGTGGGGTGGTGAAAACACCGCATAGGTCACCAAGTCGGCAATGTCGGCCGCTTTGAGCGGTTCAATTCCTTTGTAGACGGCCTTGGCCCTCTCAAGGTCGCCGGCAAAGCGTACCTGGCTGAATTCGGTTTCGACCATGCCAGGCTGGATCAGTGTCACCCGCAGAGGGTAGGCGTTCACATCTTGGCGCAGACCGTCGGTAATCGCCTTGACCGCCGCCTTCGAGGCACAGTACACAGCACCATTGGGATAGGCGGCAACCCCAGCCAGTGAGCCGATATTGACCACATGGGCTGTCGCTTCTGGGTCTTTCGTGAGCCTCGAAAGCATCTGACGGACCACGGGCCGGGTCACCCACAGCAAACCCTTGACGTTGGCATCAAGCATTTCATCCCAGTCTTCGGGTTCATTGTCCTGAAACGGTGCCAAGCCCCGGGCTTTTCCCGCATTGTTGACCAGTACGTCGACGTTTGGATTACCCGCCCGGTTCAGCAGAGTCTCGGCGCTGTTCCGGTCGGAGACATCGAGAAATACCGTCGTTACCAGCACCCCATGCGCAGCGCTGAGTTCCGCCGCCAGGGCTTCAAGCCTGTCGAGACGCCGTGCCCCCAAAACCAAGGAGCACCCCCGGGCGGCAAAAGCCCGGGCGCAAGCCTCGCCTATCCCTGCCGAGGCCCCTGTGATGAGAACCGTCATGACTTGCCTGGAATCAGCCAGACTTTCAGAACCGGTGACAGCTCCTCGGTGCGAAGCGCTCTCATGTTCCAATGATTTCCAGCCTTGGTGTTCACGTCTTTCTGGGCAAAGGGGAATTCGCCGGGTTTGGCGGAATACTTTTCCTTGGCATCGTTGTGTTCCACACCGGTTTCACTGAAGGCCCAGCCGTCCTCATACCAAAGGGCAAATACCATCAGGGTAGAACCGCCGGAGACCATCCACCAAGCATAACTGCGACCAGCAAAGGACTCCACCAGGGTACCCTTCTCAAGGGAGGGCTTCAACTCAGAGTACAAGTCCTCAAGCCTGTGGTACCAATCGTTGAACGTCGTATCCCCCGCCCACACCATATTCTTCTCACTGACGTTGGCCGGAAAAAGACCCCCGGACAAGTCCGCCAGACCCATAACCTCGTACTTGGGACGCTTGCCCTTTCCCCAACCCAGGAAACGGCTCAGGAACAGGCGGGTTTTCATCCCCTCTGCCCCGAGTTTCTCGGTCAGGCTCTGCCCCCAAAAGAACGGGTTGCCTGTATCGTGGGTATCGACGGCGAAAGCGACTGCAAAAGGGCTCTTGCGGCGGACATTGAGATCCTCCAGCTGCCCCTGCAAGCGGAAGGATTTGTCGAGATGGGCCTGACCCACCGTCTCCATCATGTCGCTGCCGAGCAGCAGATCGTACCCGATGGCCGAGTAGTCTTCGGCCTCGTTGCCCAACCGTTCTGCCAGATGGGCAATGAAAGGCTTGCCGGGCAGCTTGGAGCGGCGGATGAATTCCGCCAGAACCGAAGGGGTAGGTCTGTCAGAAAGCGGCCAGTTGCCGTCCCCGTCAAAAATCGAGTCAAAGACATGGTCAACGCTGTCGTGGCGGACAAAGTCAAAGTGGTGCCTGTCGCGCCAATGAAGAAAGGCAGAACAGAACAGATCCAAGGCTGCCGGGTTCGATTCAGGCTTTTGGCGGATGTTGGTTCCCTGCAAGGGCAGGTGATGATAGAAGGCAAAGGGCGTCACAATATGGTAGGCGTGTTCGCTCGAGTCGTTGCCCTGACGGTTGAGGTACTGAAAGGTGGGGTAACCGTCGGGATGGTAACCGGCAAAACGGGGCAGCCCCTCGGAATCCCAGGCGTGAGCCGGAACGGTCCAATACCCTTCCCGGATCATAAGCTGAATGGCATCCTGGAAACTCTGGCGTTTGTTGGCCAGCGTTTCCGCCGAGTCGTTTTCTTCCTCGTCAAAAGTATGGAGGGAACGGTCCCGGAGAAAACTGGTGATCAGGGTACGGATTTCCGAGGCGAAGCGGTCTTGCACCTCCCGGGTGTAGACGGTGTCGGGCTGAATCATCGAGTCGAGCCAGTTGCGGTCGGTGGGGAACAGTTTGATCCAGCGGAAGGCCTCGGGAACTTCGAGGGCGGGAATAGAATACTGTGCGGTATGCGGTTCCAGATCGAAACCCACCGCCTTGCCCAGAACATGGGCCGCCTGAATGAAGGCGTCGAGCTGCAGGGGCGCCCGCAGTCCCCCTTCCAACAACGCCGGGTGCAAAAGCTGGGGAGCGATGGTCTTGAGACTCCGAATGGCGTACACCGTACCAAACTCGTATTCCAGGAACGGTGCCAGATGGAGCGCTTTCACACGCAGACCCGGCAGCAGCTTCGAAGCCTGAAGAAAGGTGCCGAACTGACCCTCCTGAAGACCTGTGGCCCGGATATTCACAAAACAAGCCGAGGCCTGGGTGATCCAACCCGAATCGGCCTGGTCAGCCACCGGGCTGAAGGGAACCTTTCCATCCATGAGAATCGCATAGAAGACGGCAATCACTTCGTCCGGCAGGGAGAGAAGCTCGAGAGGTGTTTGGGGAAGACAACCCCTCCGGCGGTACTCCTGAACCAGGGCTTCGGCCTGCGTTCTGTGATCTGCCTGAGGCTTCAAGATTTCGACGATATGGTTCCAAACGGGCATGGGGTCTCCTCCGACCCAACTCTAGTCGGTTTGGGCTCGAGTTTCAATCTCCAGAACGTCGACAAACAGCCGCAGCCCGCCTGCCACCTGGCGGCCGAAGGTCCGCATTTGACTGCGGTCATTCACATCGTGGTAGGCCTCGCTGACAGTCCATTCCTCCATCCCACCCGGAAAGTACGGCCGGATGGAGCGGCAGACTCCCAAACCCGCCGGATTAAGACTCCAGCCATGACCATGGCCTTCATAATTGGCAGAAACCTGGAAACCCGTGCGGTCGGTCAGAAAAACCCGGCAGGCAATGCCCGACCAGCGGACCAGGTCGGAACGATCCAGAATCCACGTCCCGTCACCGACCGGTTGAGGATCGGGCGGTGTCCCCAGAGTTCTGACAATTGCCGCAAGCCGGTGCGATTCGGATTCCCGGTGGAGAAGCCTGCGTTCTCCAAATCGGCCCAGAGGCTCCTTAAGCCGGCCGGTGAACGCCGAAGGTTCGAGAAATTCAGCACTGGCCTTCCCGAAAAACCAGCCTTGCAGGTACCGGGCACCCAGCTCCAGGGCCCGTTGAAGCTCCTCCTCGGTTTCAACCCCCTCAAACAGGAGGGTGGCGCCGATTCCCTCAGCCATGGCCCCGACCCCCTTGAGAACCTGCCGGAAGCTTCGCTCCCGCAGCGAACGGCGAAGCATGGCGGCGTCGATTTTGATGATGTCGGGTTGGAAGTAGCCGATACGGTCCAGATTGGAGGCTTCTGCTCCCACATCGTCGACAGCGATGGCACAACCGTGCCGCCGGTAGAGGGCGATGATTTCCTGCAGCCGGTACGTCTCGGCCCCGATGGGCTCCTCAGTCAGCTCAATCACCACCCGCCCGGGATCAAGACCGAGTTCCTTCAGCAGCCGCAGTGTCCAGGGAAGCTCGTCCGGCTCTCGGTTGAGGTGCTCCAGCATCATCATGGGCGCCACATTGAGAAAAAGCCTCTGGCTCCTGTGGGCGTGGTCGCGGAATTCCGTCAAGGCCAGCCGGCGGAGGGTTCTGTCTACCTCCCGGCGGAGGTTCGAAAGATCCTTGTCGTGAAAGTCCGATTCAAAGAAAGGACCCAGGCTGCGAATCTCTGGTCCAACCGCATGACGGCCCAGGGCTTCGTAGGCGGCAATGCTTCCCGTTTCCACAGAGAGGATGGGTTGAAAATGGGGAATGATCCGTCCTTCAGACAGGCGCTCCCGCCAGGAAAAGGTCATGAGCTTTTACTCCGCCAGTTCCCCTAAGCCCTCACGGTAGTCTTCGATGTAGCGGGACAGTTCCTCACTGCGGTCCTTGATCGACAGGAAGTACCCTTCCTTTTGTCCATCCGAGAGGCCCTTGATCCGAGCCAGGTCAATCTGCATCTGCTGCAGGTTACCCATAGCCGACTTCAGCCGCAGGTTTAAGATCTCCTGCTGTTCGGCCAAATCCCCGAAGGACTTTTTCTGCTGCACAATTTCTGCCAGTGATTTATCGTACTCCTGCTTCAAGGTCGCCGAGCTGGTAGAGGCAATTTTGGCCCGAATGGCCACCTCTTCCGCGTCGAGGTCGGCAGGGTTGAAGGAAACCACAACCCGGCCCAGTTCCTGTTCAATCGAAGAAAGCTCACCAATTTGAAGAACGTAATTGTCGAGGGTCAGCGTCATATCCTCTCCAAACGGGTTGCCGCCCTTCATACCCTGGGCCTGGGCTACAATCGAGTCCCTCAGGGCACGGGCCTTGCGGACCAGGGGATCCACTTCGGGTTCGACAGCAGCTGGCTTCTGGGTTTTCGAGGGTCTGGGCAAACCTGCCGTCAGCGACTTCCAGAGATCCTTGAACTCAGACCGACGGGAAGTGAAGCGCGTGAGGTGGCTTAGGACTCCAATGGCCATGGCACCAATGGGAATCAGCGGCCAGGCAAAACCTCCTCCGGTAATGACCCAGATCATCAACAGCAACAGTGACACGGCGATGTTGGAAACAACATGGGAGTAGAAGGCGCCCCGGGCATCCTGGAACTTTTTGATGGTCTGCAAATCCTGGTTGGACGCCTCCTCCAAGAGATCGAGTTCGCGGGTTGTGGTTTTGGCTGCCTTGACCCGGGACCAATGACTGGCCAAACCGATTCCCCAGCCAAAAAGCGGGTACAAGAACCAAGGGTGTTCCCCCGGGGTGAGAGAAGCGTAGAGGAAGATCAAAAAGCCGTTCACTGCAACAAAAGGTATCAGGTGCCCGCGGAAACCAGTTTTCGCCTTTTTCGAACCGCGAAGCCGCTTTTGTTTGTAGATCTGATAGGGCGAAGCCGGTTTTCCGTCCTCGGTCCTCAGGTCATCGAGGGGATCATGGAAAAACTGGGCCACCATCGACCCCGGATCAATGGTGATACCACGTCGGGCCTCTTGGCTCTGGTCGCGGATCTGAACCCTCAAGGACCGCCATTCGTCGCGCAGATCGCGGAAAGAAGGCGGCGGCATGGGTGCCGCGCTGCGGGGAACCGCGCCGGGCGATTCGACGGAAGGCCCGGCAGCTGGTTCAGCGATTGGTTCAGCGACCGGCTCGGCCAGAGGCTCCGCAGCCTTGTGGGCCTTCCTGTAAGCGCTGGAATTATTGTCCTCTCCCCCGGGAATGATCTCGTAGGCGTGGACTTCCCGGGTGATATTCTTGAGGTGGACCTGCCCCATGCTTTCGACTTTCATGGGAATTTTGCCTGAAACCTGACTGTACACTTCGCGGCTGATGGTGATGTGCCCGGGTTTGGTGGCCGACTGCAGCCGGCTGGCAATGTTGATGCCTTCGCCCAGGGCGTCATTTTCATAGAAGTAAATGTCACCGAGGTGAACGCCGATGCGCAGGGTCAGAGGCTTTCCCAGTTTGGCCTCGTTATATTCGCGGATTCCTTCTTGAACAGCCAGGGAGCATTGAACGGCGTCGAGGGTGGTCTGAAACTGGGCAAGGAAAGCGTCGCCGATGGTCTTGATGACACTGCCCCGAAAGCGGTCCACTTGTTCGCGTACCAATTTGTCGTGGAAGTCGAGGGTTTTGAGAGTGCCGCGCTCGTCTTCTTCCATCATGCGGCTGAATCCGACAATGTCGGTAAACATGACCGCCGCCAGCCGGTAATCCGTATGTTCCATAGTTTGCAGGATGCTGGTGAAGGCCGCGGCTTGTCAACGGCGCAGCGACTGACGCACCGGGCCTCCTTGGGTACAATGCCCTTATGAAGAAAAAGACCGTCTTCGTCTGCAAAGAATGCCAGCACCAGGAAAGCAAGTGGTTGGGCCGCTGTCCGCAGTGCGGCACCTGGAACGCCTTCGAGGAAGGGGTGCCGGCCTCCGACGCCAAAACCCCTTCACTAGCCGTAGGCGCTCCGCGCCCCACCTCGGGTGGAAAAAGCATTCCGCTGTCGGCTCTTGAAGTGAAAGAGGACTGGCGGCTCGATGCAGGTATCGGCGAGGTCAATCAGGTGCTCGGCGGCGGAATTGTCCGCGGAGCCTCGGTACTCATCGGCGGGGAGCCGGGCATCGGGAAATCAACGTTGCTGCTGCAGATGGCTGCCAAAGTGAAGACCCCGGGCCGGATCCTCTACGTTTCCGGTGAAGAGAGCGCGGCCCAAATCAAGATGCGGGCCGACCGGCTGGGCTTGGCGCGCCAAGGGCTGGAAATCCTGGTCGAGACCCATGTGCCTGTCATCACCGGAGTCTTTGAGCGCCTCAAACCCGTGGTCATCGTCATCGACTCCATCCAGACCCTCTACAACCCCGACGCCGGCGATGTGCCGGGCACGGTGAACCAGCTGCGTTACGGCTGCCACGAAATTCTCAGCTGGGCCAAAGAGCACGAGGCCGCCGTCTTTCTGATTGCCCATATGACCAAGGGAGGGCAGATCGCCGGGCCCAAACTGATCGAGCACATGGTCGACACGGTGCTGCATTTTGAGCAGGCCGCCGGTGAGGTTCGGATTCTGCGCGCCGCCAAGAACCGCTTCGGCAGCGTCGACGAAGTCGGTCTTTTCACCATGGACGAGAAAGGACTGAACGAGGTCACCAACCCCGAGGCGCTTTTTCTCATCCGCCGCGACGGAGAGCTGCCGCCAGGCATAGCCGTAGCCCCGATTTTCGAAGGGAGCCGGGCCCTGCTGGTGGAAATTCAGGCGCTGACTGTACCTGCCAAAGGCGGCTTGAGCCGCATTTCCAGCGACCGCATCGACGCCAGCAGGGTCAGCCGTGTGGCGGCGGTGTTGGAAAAGCACACGGGACTGCGGTTCAGTGATCAGGATGTGTATGTGAATGTGGCCGGCGGCATGAAGATCAATGACCCCGGAGCCGAATTGCCCTTGGCTCTGGCCTTGTACAGCGCGCGTACCGGTACGCCCCTTCCCCCCGGAGTGGCCTCGGCCGGAGAGCTGTCCCTAGCCGGCGAGGTGCGCCCCACCACCCATCTGCGCCGCCGGGTCAAGGCCGCTGCCGACCTGGGTTACCCCAAAACCATCGTCCCCGAAAAAGGCGGGGTCAGCCGCATTCAAGATGCCATCAAGGCTGTATGGGGGAAATGACCCGGCACCGGCTGGTGCTTCTGCGGCAGATTCTGGCGGGTCTGGAAGCTCAAGGGTGGCACCGTGTTACCAGCCGCGATCTGGCGAGGTGGGCGGGAACCACCCCGGATACCATCCGCAAGGACCTTTCTGGTTCTGGACCAGGGGCCCCCGGAGCCGCTTACGAGGTACAGGAACTTAAACAGCGGCTGAACCAGCTCTGTCCCGTACCGCCTGCCCGGAAAACCGTCCTGGTAGGGCTGGGGGAGTTGGGACTGGCCCTGGCAGAGAACTGGGCTTTCCTGGCCGGCTTCGATGGAAGGCCAAACCGTCTCGAAACCGTAGAGCTGCCCTTCCCCCTCTTTCCCACCACCGAGATTGTACCGGTCTGTCTGCGGATGGGTATCGAAACAGCGGTGCTGGCCCTCGGCCCCCTCGAAGCACAGAAGGTTGCCGAACGCTTGATTCAGGGGGGGGTGAAAGAACTGATCAACTACTCCCCCGCCGTCCTGCGGGTCGACCGCAACCGTGTCGCTGTGTCGGAATTTGGAGGGTGTGAATGATCTTTGACTACTTTCGCAACCTCCGCCGTGCAAAACTGCTGGCCCGGCAGCCCCTAGACCCCGATTTATGGAAGCAGGTGTTAGAACAGCACCCCATTTTGGCGCGGCTGACCGAAGCCGAAGCGATACAGCTGAAAGAGCTGACCACTCTCTTTCTGGCAGAAAAACAGTTTGAGTGTGTGCAGGGTCTGGTGCTCGAGCCCTACCAAAAAGCCAGCATTGCGGTGCAGGCCTGTCTGCCGGTTCTGCACCTGGGTTTGGACTGGTACGCCGATTGGAAAACCCTGATTCTGACGCCCAAGGAATTCCAAGACAAGCGCCGCGACCCGGATGGGGCCTTGGTTCACGAGTACGACGAGGAACTGGGAGGGCAGGTGATGGAACTGGGCCCTGTCATTCTGTCTTGGCGGGATGTGGAGGATTCTGGTTGGGGTGACGGCTACAACGTGGTGATTCACGAAATGGCCCACAAATTGGACCTTCGGTCGGGGGACTACGACGGTTGTCCGCCCTTGCACAACGGGATGAGTTATGAAGAATGGGAACTGAGCTTCACCCAAGCCTACGAGGATCTGCGCGGCAAAGTGGGTCGTCTGGGAAAGCGGGCCGAGAAGATGCTGGCCCTTGATCCCTACGCCGCCACCGATCCGGCGGAATTCTTTGCCGTCTGCACCGAGTACTTCTTCGAAGCTCCCCGTGTGCTCCTGAAAGAATATCCAGGGGTCTACGGACAGCTGTGTCTGTTTTATCGCCAAAGTCCTCTTACCCCCGAACGGGTTTCCCCCGAAAGGAAGTCTTCTTGAACAACTCCCCAAGCCCGCCCGGTCTGGTGCTTCTGGTCACCACGGTCGCCGCCTTCTGCACCGCCTTTGCCAACTCGTCGGTGGCCATCGCACTCCCGCTGATTGGAACCGAATTTCAATTGGGCGGCGTTGCTCTGAACTGGGTGGTCACGTCCTTTGTCCTGGCCTCGTCCATCCTGGTCATGCCCATGGGCCGCCTGGGAGACCTCTACGGCCGCCAACGGATTTTCCTTTGGGGTGCCATTTTGTACGGCATTGGGAGCACCGCTTCGTTCCTGGCCCCCGGGGCCGCATGGTTGCTGGCAGCCCGGGCTTTCACGGGAATCGGGGCGGCTATGATTTTTGGAACCGCCACCGCCGTCCTGGTGGCCGCCTATCCGCCGGCGCAACGGGGCCGGGTGCTGGGTATCAATGTGGCCATGGTGTACTTCGGTTTGTCAGCCGGCCCGTCGCTGGGGGGCTTAATCACCCAGACCTGGGGCTGGCGAAGCTTGTTTGCCGTTCATTTCGCACTGGCGTTGGTGGTCATCCTCACCATGGTTCTTCGTTTGCGCGGAAACGACAAGGAACACAGGGATGGCGGGTTCGACCTGGTGGGATCCGCGTTGTTTGCCGGGGGCCTGTCTCTCCTCCTCCTGGGGGTCTCCAGCCTTCCCAGCCTCGGCGGGGTGGGTATGGCAATCGGCGGTACGGTGGTCCTGGGTCTCTTCTGGTTCTTTGAGTCACGGACAAAAAACCCTATCCTGCCTGTGACACTCTTTACAAAAAATCCGGTGTTTGCCTATTCGAACATCGCCGCTCTGATCAGCTATGCCGCCACCTTCGCCGTTGCCTTCTTTCTCGCCCTCTACCTTGAGGTGGTACGGGACCTTTCCCCTGCGCAAGCCGGCTTGATCCTGATTGCCCAACCCCTGATTCAGGCAGCTTTTTCTCCCCTCACCGGGCGGCTCTCCGACAAGGTTTCACCCCGGTTGCTGGCTTCCCTGGGAATGGGGGTGACCACCGCGGGTCTGGCCGCCCTCGCCTTCCTCGACGCCTCGACCCCTCTGGGGTGGGTCCTGGGGGCCCTGGTGCTGCTCGGGCTGGGATTCGCCTTGTTCTCTTCTCCCAACACCAATGCCATCATGGGATCCGTGGAAAAACGGGATCTCGGCATTGCTTCAGCCACCGTCTCAACCATGAGAAGCGTGGGAATGATGCTCTCTATGGGAATGGCCTTGGTGCTGCTGTCTCTGTTGCTGGGTCAGCAAGGAGTGTCCCGGGCGACGGCCGACGCGTTTCTCATTGCCCAGCGATGGGCTTTTGGAATCTCGGCAGTTCTCTGTGCCGCGGGGATTTTAGCCTCTCAAGCACGGGGCAATCCTCGTCGTGAGCCCCCGGCAGCCAGCCCACACTCATCAGAAACTCGTTGACAATCTCGCCCCCGGTGAACCGGAAGGTTTTCTTGAACAGCTTGGTCCACTCGTCCCTGGTCAAAGGATGATGGGCCTCAAGCCACTGGTGAAAGGAGCCATGGCTGCGGCGGATCTCCTGGAGGCGTCGGGCATTGTCAATGGCGGCGGCGATTTTCAGCCGGTTTCGGATAATTCCTGCATCGCCCAGAAGCCTGTCGACATCAGCCTGCTCATAGGCGGCCACCGCGTCGATGGAAAAGTTCGAATACGCGCGTCGGAACCCTTCGGCCTTTTTGAGGATGGTCAGCCAGCTCAGACCCGCCTGGTTGATCTCCAGCACCAGGCGCTCGAACAGCCCGTCATCGCTCTCGATGGAAAAGCCATAGTGATTGTCATGGTAGGGAACATTCCAAGGGTCATCGGGGTTTTCCCGGCAGTAGGTACAGTAGGACATAGAGTCATTTTAGCAGTAAATTGAGCATCATGACGTATTGGTTGATGAAAAGTGAACCCTCGGAAGTCTCCATCGACACTCTGGCGGGCCAGCCGGGGCAGACCATTGACTGGTTCGGAGTTCGCAACTACTTGGCCCGAAACTTTCTGCGCCAGATGAAACTCGGCGACAAGGCGTTCTTCTACCACTCGTCCTGCCCGGAACCCGGAATTGCCGGCGTGGTGGAAATTGTGCGTGAAGCCTACCCTGACCCTACCCAGTTTGACTTCCACAACCCGCATTTTGACCCCAAATCCCCCAAGGATAATCCGCGATGGTCCACCGTCGATGTGAAACTGGTGTCCAAGGTCGAACTACTTTCGTTAGCGGTGCTGAGAACCAAACCGGAGCTGGCAGGGCTGCGGCTGCTTCAAAAAGGAAACCGTCTCAGTGTGACACCGGTTGAACCGCAACACGCAGAGATCTTGGAAAGAATGCTTAAAAGAATCTGAGGGCTTCTCAGCTCTCAAGGTAGGCAGTCCACTCGGCCTGGTCGAATTCTGCCATATCGAGAAACTGCACCCCGACACGCCACTTTCCGCCTTCGGTGGGTCGGCATTGGGTTGTCACACCAATGACAGACAAGTCCCGGGGAGTTTTTCCGACGGGTGAGACCGAAGCCAGAAGGTAAATGCTTTCACCCGAATTAAGGCTGTCGGAAAGAATCAGGCAGACACCCTTGGCAGACAGGTCAAAGGCCGAGGGAGACAACCAAAGTTCCTTTCCTAACTGGGTCACAATGCATTGGTGAACTACAATCGGCACATCGGTGCGTCGAATCGAGCTGCGGCGGTCGTCCAAATTCCTGTCCTCCCAGAATCTTCTTGCAAAGAATAGTGTCATTAACGAGAGTTAACAATGGTTAGGAGGTGATTCATGCATCGTTTCATGCTCGTTTTGTTCGTGGTGGCCCTCGGTGGATCGATGGCTGCTCAAACCTTGACCGATGACCAGAAAACTCAGGTTCAGGCCAAGCTGACCCAATTAAAAGCTTGGGGCAGCGCTCCTGAGATGATCGCAGGAGTCAAGGCAGCCCCGCCGGCCTGGGCAACATCGATGACACAGGAAAAGTGGAAAGCCTTGTCGATCCTAAGCCCCGAAGTGAAGGAACTGGCCAAGAATAACCTCGCCACCTGGCTTCGCGCCCAGAAAGATGCCGCCGTTTCTGAGATCTTTATCAGCCGTGCTGATGGAACCAAGGCTGCCTTCCTTGCCAAGACCAGCAGTTGGTCTCATAAGGGCAACCCCAAACATGATCTGCCCATGGCTGGTAAAACCTGGGTTGGGGCAATCGAAACCGATGAATCAACCGGACTGAAGCAGGTTCAGGTCTCGTTCCCGGTTCTTGAGGGTGGCAAAACCGTCGGTTCGGTTGTCGTCGGCCTTCAACTGTCCAAGTTGCAATAGTATGACAATCTCCCGAAAGATTACTGTCCTGACGGCAGGCGCTGTTACTCTGTTCCTGGCCCAGGGTGCAACACTGTTGCTCGTGCTGTTTGCGGGGCTAGCCGATGCCCGGGCTGGTTTGACCGCTTCTACCGCGATTTACGACGGCTTATCACTGACCAGCGATACTGCTATCCAAGCACAGACGGACCTGCAAGCCATGCTGCGGGAAAGCGACATTGATAAGCTCGATACGCTGTACACCGATCTTCAGAAAGCGCTGACGGATCTGGACAGTCTGACCGCCCGCGAGGATATCGGTACCGATGGCTCCCGCAAGGCCTTGACTGACTTGAAGCCAACCATTGAAGCCACCATCAATCCGCTTCTTTCCGGCGACAAAGCCCAAGCCACCGAGAATCTGGTCGAAAAAGCCCTGCCCGCCTTCGGAGCCTTGCTCGATGCCATCGACGTAGTCCGTCTCGACAAGAAGAGAATCCTTGAAGACGAGATGGTTCAAAGCCGGATTGCCACCGATACGGCCGTGGTCACCAGCTTGATCGTCCTGTCGATTGTGCTGGTTCTTTTCGTGGTTTTCGGTTTTCTGCTGCGTCGGGGAATCGTCAAACCCCTTCAGAAAATCACCGGTCTTCTCAAGGATATCAGCCAGGGAGAGGGCGACCTGACCCAGCGTTTGTCCGAAACCGGACGCGACGAGCTGGCAGCTCTGGCCCGGCATTTCAACACCTTTATTGGCAATCTGGAAACTCTGATCAGCCTCATCCGTCTGAAAACCGCCGACCTGGGACCTTCCAGCGACGGTCTCACTCACCAGATGGGTCAAGCCACTCAAGGCCTGGAGAGTATTGCCCTTATGTTGCGCGAGGTTGACCAGGCTTCACAGACCCAGGCTGAAAGAACCAATGAGTCCACAGGAGCTTTGGAACGCGTCCAGGCTAGTTTGTATGCGCAAGACCGCCAAATCGAGAATCAGGCGGCGGCCGTCACAGAATCCTCGGCTTCTATCGAACAAATGCTGTCCAACATCAGTTCTGTTACCCGCAACATTGACCTGTTGGCCTCAAAGTATGCAGGCCTTGTCGGGGCCACCGAATCGGGTCAGTCCGTCCTCGAAGTGCTCACCAAGAGGGTGCTCGGAATTTCTCAGTCGTCGGAAACCCTCGTCTCGACCAACCGCAGTATCGCCCAAATTGCCAGTCAGACCAATTTGCTGGCGATGAACGCCGCCATCGAGGCCGCTCATGCCGGTGATGCCGGACGGGGCTTCTCGGTGGTAGCCGACGAAATCCGCAAATTGGCCGAGCATTCCAGCCTTCAATCCAAACAGAGCAGCGTTCAGCTCAAGTCCATTCAGGAGGCCATTCAGGGAGTTGTTACCGGTTCCGAAGAAGCCCGCTCTTCTTTTGCCCGTATTCTGGAAGACGTCAGAACTGTCGACCAGTTCCAAGAGCAAATCAAGAACGCGCTTACGGAACAAACCTCGGGATCCCAACAGATTCTTCAAGCTTTGGCCGACATCAACAACATCACGCAGGCTATCCGTAACGGATCAAAGGAAATGACCGAAGGCGGCTCACTGCTGGTCGAAAGCAATCAGACCCTGAAAACCTTGGCCGGTGAGGTGCGGGGAAGGGTTCTCAAAATCAATGAAGCCGCAGGCGAAATCAACCAGACCGTTGCCGATGCCGCCTCGAGAGCCTCCCTGATGTCGGGTCATATTGACGAGGTCGAAGCTCAAGTAACGAAGTTCAAAGTGAACTGACACAACCTGTGAAATAGTTCACAGGACTGTCGACACGCCACCTCTCCCCCCCTATACTCTCCACACAAGGAGACTATCCATGGCGCGTGTTTTGAACTTTTCCGCAGGGCCCAGCGCCCTTCCCGAGGCCGTCCTAAAGAAGGCTGCCGACGAAATGCTTGATTGGCAGGGAACCGGCCAATCCGTCATGGAAATGAGCCACCGGTCCAAAGCTTATGAATCGATCATCAAGAAAACCGAAGAACTGCTCCGGGTCACCATGCAGATCCCCGAGGACTACCATGTGCTGTTCCTGCAAGGTGGTGCCAGCCTCCAGTTCCACACCATCCCGTTGAATTTTTTGACCAAGACCAAGAAGGCCGACTACGTGCAAACCGGTGCCTGGAGTCAGAAAGCCGTCGAGGAAGCTCAAAAACTCGGCGACATTAACATCGTGGGCAGCTCCAAAGACAAGAAGTGGAGCTATCTGCCCGCCCTCACCAACGTCAACGATGATGCTGACTACTTCTACTACTGCTACAACAACACCATCGAAGGCACCCAGTTCCACCAGGTCCCGAAGGTGAAAGCGCCGCTGATCACCGATATCTCGTCCGGCATCCTCAGCCAGCCCTTCGACGTGAGCAAACACGCCGTGGTGTTCGCCGGTGCCCAGAAAAACCTCGGCCCCGCCGGTGTCACCATCACCCTCATCAAGAAAGACTTCACCGACCGCATCCCTGGCGGTTTGCCAGCCATGCTCGACTACAAGACCCATATCGACAACGGGTCCATGTTCAATACCCCGCCGTGCTACGCCATCTACATCGTCGGCCTGGTTCTGCAGCATATTCAGGATCTGGGCGGCACCGGCCCCCTGTACGACGCCAACCAGCAGAAAGCCAAGCTCATCTATGACTTTTTGGACAACAGCAAGTATTTCTACAGCCCCGTCGAAAAGTCGGTGCGCTCGCTGATGAACGTGCCCTTTTTGACTAGGGTGGCCGACCCCGAAGCCAGCGAAGCCGTGAACAAAAAGTTCGTCAAGGAAGCCGAAGCTGTGGGCCTGGTCAACCTGGCCGGACACCGTTCGGTGGGCGGCATGCGCGCCAGCATCTACAACGCCATCCCCGTAGCCGGCGTGAAAAAGCTGGTGGACTTCATGGCCGCTTTTGAAAAGGCCAACGCCTAAGAGAATTTCACACAGAGGGCACAGAGATCCACAGAGAGATAGGAGAACATCATGTACAAAATTCAGACTTTGAACAAAATCGCCGCCTGCGGGCTCGAGCGCCTGCCCCGCGACAACTATGAAACTGCCAGCGAAATCGGTCATCCCGACGGTATCTTGGTCCGCAGCCAGGAAATGCACACGCTGGAGCTGCCCGCTTCGGTGCTCGCCATTGCCCGAGCGGGTGCCGGCACCAACAATATTCCCATTCCCAAGGCTACCGAAAAGGGCATTGTGGTGTTCAACACCCCCGGAGCCAACGCCAACGCTGTGAAGGAACTGGTGCTGGCCGCCATGCTTCTTTCCAGCCGCCGCATCGTCCAGGGCCTCAACTGGAGCCAGGGCCTCAAGGGCAAGGGCGACGAGGTTCCCGAGCTGGTGGAAAAGGGCAAGGCGCAGTTCGTCGGTCCCGAAATCGAAGGTAAAACTCTGGGCGTCATTGGCCTGGGCGCCATCGGAGTCATGGTGGCCAACGCCGCCAACGCCCTGGGTGTGAAGGTCATCGGGTTTGACCCCTACATCAGTGTGGAAGCCGCCTGGAAAATGAACACCAACGTCCGCAAAGCCCCCAGTCTCGACGCCCTAGTGGCCGAGAGCGACTTTATTACCATCCACGTCCCCCTCACCCCCGAGACCAAGGGACTGTTCAACAAGGAACGCCTGGCCCGCACCAAGAAGGGAGCCCGCATCATCAACCTGTCCCGCTCAGGCCTGGTCGACAACACCGCCCTGAAGGCCGAACTGGCTTCCGGACGTCTGGGCGGTTACGTAACCGACTTCCCCGAAGAAGACCTGCTGGGCGTGGACAACATTCTGGCCATTCCCCACCTGGGTGCCTCGACCCCCGAAGCCGAGGACAATTGCGCCATCATGGCCGCCGACCAGATGCGCGAATACCTGGAACGGGGCAACATCAAAAACAGCGTGAACTTCCCCGCCGCCGAAATGGCTCCCACCGGAAAAACCCGCGTGACCATCGCCAACAAGAATGTGCCCAACATGGTGGGACAGATCACAGCCGTGCTGGCTAAACACAAGCTCAACATCGAAGACATGCTCAACAAGAACAAGGGAGAGGTGGCCTACAACATCATCGACCTGGAAGGTGCCATTCCCGCCACGCTCAAGGACGAACTGGCCGCCATCGACGGCGTGCTGCTGGTGAGGGTGATCGAGAACTGTAACTAGAAACTGGGGAAGAAACCCTTTTGTTTCGATCAAAAGGGTTTCCTCCCCTCCCCCCACCTTCCCAAAATGACGACCGGGGCTGTGCCCCTGGACCCCGATCCGTACCCCGCCGCAAATTACGACTGTAACCATGGGTACGGGTCATCGCTCGGGTTGTTCATATCTATCTTGCCAGTCAACCGAACTCTGCAGGAAAGCCTTTTTTTGAAGTCAGAAAATCACAGCATCACATCCGCTTGGCTGTTCATAGCGCCTAAGCTCTCTATGGGATTCCCAGGACGACAGACGGGCATTTTTTTTGACGAACAACTAATTATGCTTGAAAACACTTTGATGGGATTCGATACTGAAAGTCAGTAATTCAAATAATCTTCAACCTGACTCCAGATGGATAACTGCCAACAAAACCCGTTTGACTTCGAAGATGAAACAGCTACCAATATGAGGAATTAACATGGCTAAGAAAAACGACATTAGCGATCCTGCTGGTTCCTACTTTAAAGGATCGGAAATCGAGAAGCGCAAGGATCTCAACTCGCTCATGAAATCCTGGAAAGAAACGGTTGCAGAAGGGAATCCGATAGTCTTTCACGATGACAAGAAAAAATACAGTGCAGTCGACTATTTTGGATCGGATGGCTTCATGCCCGGGTACTTCTCTGCAAGTCCACGGGTCGTATTTGTCGGACGCGAATCGCGAGGTAACTCGGGAACTGATTCAGTATTTGAAGATATCGAGTTCCTCAACTCCAACAAGGGCGACAAGATTGGTTCTGGAAGCTTTTGGCGTCGTATTCTTTACGTGATCGAAGGCATCAAGAACAAGGGCAAGACTCCTTTCGACGCTCTACCCGAAGCAACAGAAATTGCCAACTCGATGGCGGCCAGGGAAGACTATGGTTTTTCCAAGATCAACATCTCCAAATACTCAAATGATCGCTCAGATGGAGGAACCGCCGACGCCCAATTGATCCGACGTTTCCTTGAAGACTCTCGTTTTGCTGATAGGAATTTCTTTAGAGAAGAACTCGCGCTATTGGATCCTGATATCATCATCACAATGAATCTCTGGAATGGCAAAATCGATGAAAAGCACCTTGAGGTATGTTTTCCACAGATGGAACTCGTAAAGACAATTGCGGACAAAGCGGACCTCTGGAAACTGCCCTTGAACGGTAAGTCTATAAAACTCCTTGATATGTGGCATTTCTCCAAGCCAGGTTCCGACAATTACGACTACTATGCTCCAGCCATGCAATTGCTTTTTCCCGAACGCGGGAAGCTCTGAGCAGTGCTCGCCTGATCTTCCCACGAGCTGAAGGAAGAGGCACTTGTTGTTTTTTCGACGACGGGTACGCTGAACACGTTGACTTCGTTCGACGGGATTACCGACTCACTTTTCCGCGGCCTCGGCGAATGAGCTCAAAATCACCCGGATTGAGGCTGGTCGCATAAGTTCTGGTGGTTGGGAGACGAGTGGATGCTTCTTCATCTGATCGATCAGCACGGCGTCCAACCTCTCAAAGCGAAATTCGATGGTAACATCCGGTGCCACCGGTACTTGGTTGAGCAGGGCCTGGACCTCTTTTAGGACCACCTCTACCTCATCGGTCTTCTTCTGGCGGTCCAGCCTGTTCAGCTCAACGATGAGACCGCTGATTGTGGCATGCACCGATCCGGCATCGAAGAATTCCGGAAAGACCCGATAGATTTCGAGCCGGTTGGAAAGCAACGGACACTGCCCTTTGCGAGAGGAAAAAACCAGCGAAACAAGTCCCTTCGGTACTTTCAGGTCGGCAAGGACGATGGCGGTCTGGGCATTGGCCCAATCGACCATAGACTTTAGCACAGGGTCTTCGGTTGGCATGAAGACAGCATAAAAGTGGTGCTGTACAATATTGACAGCAGTACCGTTAGGCTTAGTTCCAGAGGTACGCAATGCTGACGAAGGAATCTTGGAAGATTCGGGAACCTGAAGACTTTGATCCGTACGGCTCGCAGGTGGTGGTTTTTGTTGGTCCCCCCGGTGCTGGAAAAACAACAACGCTGATGAAATGGGCGGGGAACCTTGCTGTACCCGGTGGCGACCGACAACAAAAGCTGCAGTTGGCGACCATCGACCAGTTTCATTTGGCCAACCGTCACCACCTTGAGAACTTCAGCTCCCTGCTGGGGGTACCGTTTCAAGCAACCCAGGATCCCCAAGAACTAAGGGAACTCGTCGAATCGCTGCCGATGGGGGGTATTCTCCTGATCGATACCGAGGGAGGAGGGCGTTGTGACTCGACCAGACTTGCCGCCCAACGACAATTCCTGGAAGCCGCCCCCTTTGCCCACAAAACATTCCTCACGGTGAGCGCCATCACCCAGTTAGAAGTACTCAGGGATACCCTTGTTGCTTACCGGGAGTGGCCTCTGGATGGTGTCATTGTCACCAACCTCGATCAAGCGAACTCCCTGGACGTCATTCACACCTTCTTGGTCGAAAGCAACTTGCCCGTCGTAGCGGTCACCGACGGGCAACGGATTCACAAGGATTTTCACTGGGGCCCAGCGATGCTCCTTGACCGGAGAGAGTCGGCCTACCAATAACTAAGGAGGAGCGTAGCAATGAGAATGGAACAAGTATTTGGCAATGCCCTGCAAGCACTGTGCACCTCAGGCGAGAACATGAACCTTCTGCTCTGTTCCAACGCAGTTCGCCGTGAACTCGCCCACTCCGACATCCTGGCAATGTTGCTGAGCCCAGAGTATCCGGGGGCGTTGGAGCGACTGAATGCCTTTCTCGGCCTAGAAATGTTGAAAGCACCTCCTTGCGGAAGCCGGTCTTGGACTGTCCGCCGTGAGTCACGCTCCATCGATATTCTGATCGAATACCAGGCCACCGACGGAGAAAGGATTTCGCTCATCCTCGAGAACAAGGTAGATGCCGGTGACCAAGATCGACAGATCGAGCGCTATGTGGAGACTGTGAAAGAGGATCGACCACAGGATACGATCGTGATCGGTTACCTTACGCCCTTCGGTCATTCTCCATCCGATCAGTCGGCAGGAATCTACAAGAAAGATGTTCGCTGTATTTCCTATGTCAAAGGAATCCAGAAGTGGCTAGAAACCTCGGCTGAGCATGATGAGAGCACTCCAAGGGTGAAGGAGTGCCTCGATTCCTATCGCGAATTTGTGGGGGAGATGATGAAAGAAGAGCGCGCGCGAAAGGCCATCCGTGAATGGTTCTGCCAGAACGGGTCTACAGAGGCAAAATTCGGTGACATCAAGCTTGTGGCAAGAATCTTCGAGGATGGATTTCTCAATCGCGGTGTCGGACTTTTTCTCCAAGAGCTTCAAGCGAAGCTGATCGAGATGAAGGCTTTCTCTAAAAAGGATCTTGTAGAGCCTGCCATTGATGGCAACCTGATTGATTCCGATGAAATCGGCTTTTCCGTGAAAATCGAACCCGGCCTAGCCTGGGGCGCCTACTTCTGCAAAGAAGGCCGGGGCTTTCTCTATACCGGTCTTTTTCCAGTGATAGGCTGGGACGAGAGGTTGGCCTCAGCAACTAAGCAATGCGACAAGAAAAAACGGCAGCAAGAGGACCCCTGGTACCTTTGGAAAGAGACGAAAGTTGCATGGCGAAGTGCCGACTTCTTGGTTGAGGACGGCGAAATCCAAGGCTGGGTTGAGTCCCACTGGAAGACCTTTGCCGAAGACTTCGCCGACTACCAAAAGCTCGTTGCCGAAGTGACAACCAACAAGCTCATCTGACCCGGGTGTCGATCACCCCAAAAACTCCGCCAACTCCCTGATATGCTCCAGCCACACCTCCCGGAACTCCGCTGGTTGGATCGCCTCTGCATCCCTGCCCCATCGAATGGCCTCGGTGATCATGTCGGTGTAGGCGTGGACCTTGACGGTGACATCGACCCAGCCAGGACCAGCTTCGGTCACAAACCAGGAATCAGAGCGCTGACGCTGCCTGGCATCAAACCGTTCTCGAACGTAGGGGAGCGCGCGACCCCGGTAGCGGATCGTAACGGGTTCCCCCTCGCTCAGGTTGTCCCAGTCATCCACCAGATGGATTCCAAAACTCTGCTGAGCGCTGGCGCGGAGGAGTTGCCATTGAGTTGGGGTAATCGCCTCTGCTGAGTAGTCGCAGTTGGTCATGGCGGCGACTCGGCTGAGGTTGTACTGGGCAAGGCCGTTGCGGTAGGCCAAAAGATGCCACGATCCTTCGTAATTCACTAGGAAGAGGGGCGTCACGTACCCAGCCTTGCGTTCGCCGATTGGCCGAATAAACAACTTGGTCCCTGATTGAACGGCATTGAGAAAAGTATCAAGGTAGGCCGGGTCGAAACGCCACGTTACCGCGTTTTTGTACAGAATCCGTCCCAAGGTCTCGGGGGGAACGTCGAAAAGATCGAGAAGCCGTTTCTGCAGTTCCGATGCCGGTATTGGAACAAAATCCCTTCTGGCACTAATGGCTTGGAGAATCGGAAGGAAATTTTTGCCGGCGGGATCGGTGATCCGTTCCCAAGCGGCGTCTGAAACGGCCCCTTCGAGAACATACCGGCCGCGCCGGGCTTCGAGGGTAATCTCCCTGGCTCCTTGGAAAAGGCTTAGCGCCTGTTCCCGAAAGACCTTCAGGTGATTGAGAAATTTCCGGTCGGTCCTTGGGGTGAGATCGGAACCCCGTGATCGGAATTCTCGCGCCCAGTCGGCATATTCGAATCCGCCATGGTTTTTCACTTGTTCGATCATCCAAAGGATGGATTGGGCTGTCAGTAAGGATTCAGACATGGACGCCTCCGGAACGGAGTCTCCTGCATGCCCTCCTAGCTGTCAAATACTTTCAGCTCAAGAACCAGGCGGGTTTCCCCCGTGGCTGCCATCTCCTGGGGTTCCGGGGCTTTTCAGTGTAATATGCCACCATGAATATTCGTGATGAGGCTCTGAGTTGGGGCTGGGGGCGGCGGGACCGGGAGAGGCATTATGAAACGTCAATTTGACTGGGATCCGAGAAAAGAGATTTCCAACCGCCGCAAACACCGGGTAACTTTTCACGAAGCCGTGACTGTCTTCAACGATCCTTGTATCTTGAGTCGGTACGATGATGAACATTCTGTCGCAGAAGAACGCTGGGTCATCCTGGGACAATCCGACGCTGACCGGGTTATCCTTGTGATCCACGTGATTTTAGAACAAACTGACGAGTTCGAGTTCATTCGCATCATCTCTGCCCGAAAGGCAACTCAGAACGAGCTACGGACCTACCAGTCCAGGAGGCCATTGTGAAGAAGGAATACGATTTTTCGAATGCCGAGCAGGGACGTTTCTACACAAAACCCGAAGATACCATTGTTCCCTACTACCTGACACCTGGGGTGGAAAAGAATCTCAAGCGGGTTGCTCTTCAGCATGGCAAAAAACCAGAAGAGTTACTCGAAGCCATCCTGGAGAAAGAATTGGCGCTTCTGGACCAGATTAGCTGACTAAATAAAAAAAGGGTCTCCGGGGCTCGAGGCCCCGGGGCAACCCGATCTTGAAAGCAGGCTGAACCGAAACTACCATTGATCCCAAGGAGGAAGGAACGTGCGACGAGTCCTTCTGTTTCTTGCTGGATTCCTTTTCGTCTGGCTGCCCCCAACCTTTGGGCAACAACCGGTGCTGAGAATCGGTACAACGAACTCACCGCCCCTCAGTCTGCCCGATCAGAGCGGCATGCTCGACCGCATGCTTAAAGAAGCGTTTTCCCGCATTGGGGTGGCGGTTGAGTTTGTCACGTTGCCCAGTGAACGGTCTCTCGTCGAGGCCGAAAACGGGAACATCGATGGCGACAACAACCGCGTGGCGGGGCTTGAGAGCCGCTATCCCCATCTGATTCAGGTTCCTGAAAGCAACATGGTCTATGAGTTCATGGCGTTTGCTATAAAACCAGGACTTGTCATTTCAAGCTGGAAGGATCTCGAGCCCTTCGAGATTGCCTACATTACCGGTTGGAAGATCCTTGAGGATAATGTCAAAGCCACCCATGTGACCGAGGTCACCACTCCGGCGCAGCTCTTTGCTTTTCTGAAAGCCGGGCGCGCCGATGTCATTCTCTATGACCGGTTAGGCGGAGGATACTACCTGAAAGAGGCGGGCATCAAATCAGGGTACGCTATTGCGCCTCCTCTGGCAAAAAGGGAGATGTACCTTTACCTGAATACCAGGCATGCCCGCTTGGTGCCAGCCCTTGCACAAGCCCTTCGCGACATGAAAGCCGACGGCAGGCATTCCCGGTATTTCATCGCACCCTGAATCCTCTCACTGGTTGCTCAAACCGGCCAGTTCCACACGGCTGGCGGCACCGGTTTTTTGATACACGTTGTACACGTGGTTTTTCACCGTATTAGGGGAGAGGCCCAACCGTT
>JAIFLN010000160.1:0-28654 GCA_020049045.1 Spirochaetota bacterium
GGCCGATCTAGAGCGCCGCCTTCAGGCTAATGCACACCGCCCGCTGCTGATGGGAGCCTTCACCGCCGGGTCGAATGTGACCGGTCTGCTCACCCCCTGGCATCAGATGGCGGCTCTTATGCACCGGTACGGCGGCCTGTGTTTTGTCGACTTTGCCGCTGCGGCGCCGTACGTCGACATCACCATGCACCCGGCTGATCCTGCCCAGCAGCTCGACGCTATCACCTTCAGCCCCCACAAGTTCCTCGGGGGTCCGGGATCATCCGGAGTTCTGGTGCTGAACAACGCGCTCTACCGGGCCAAGGTGCCCGATCAGCCCGGCGGGGGAACCGTTAAATGGACCACACCGTTCGGAACCCACGCCTATGTCGATGACATTCAAAGCGGCCCTGGCCATCCGGGTGAAAGAGGCGATGGGAACGGCCGCCATGCGGGAACGCGAAAACCAGCTGATGACGATTCTGCTGGCCGAACTGAAGCAGGAACCCGCCCTGATGCTGCTGGAAGGCAACCACCTTGAGCGTCTGGGTATCGTGAGTTTCTACGCTCCGGGCGAACACCACAACCTGATTGTGCGGCTGCTCGACGAGCGCTTCGGCATTCAGACCAGGGGCGGGTGCAGCTGCGCTGGAACCTATGGCCACATTTTGTTTGGTATCGGGCAGGGTACCAGCCACCGCATTACCGATATGATCGATGCCGGCGACCTTTCCGAAAAGCCCGGGTGGGTTAGGGTTTCGTTGCACCCGACCATGACCGACGACGAGGTCCGTTATATCGGGCAGGGCATTGTCGCCGTGGTCCGCAACCTTGCTGCCTGGGGCAAGGACCACCGGTTCGACAAGAACACCGGCGAGTATCTCCCCCCGGGCAATCCCGCTGCCGTGGATCTGCTGAGCCGGTTCCGGGTGGTCACTCCCTTGGCTTCCCGCCACGATCGAGGACACCGAATCGCGGTCGATGTCGGCGGGACAAAGATCCTGGCCGTCCGCGAGGGAACCGAGGGACCCTCGGGGCCGTTTGCGGCAAGCCACCGTGTCGCGACCGAGGCTCAGCGCGGGGGTGAAAGCATCTTTGAGACGTTGTGTTCTGCTGTTGAGGCGGTCCTGCCCCGCGAAGGCTGGGGGACGGTCCCATCGGCGCTAGCCGTCTGTGTGCCTGGTATCGTCGACCCGGCCACCGGCACGGTTATGGATTGCTCCAACCTGCCCGGCTGGAACCGTTTTGACTTGGCCAGGCGGTTGCGGGGTCGTTTCGGTGTGCCGGTGGTTGTGGAAAACGACGCCAGGGCGGCCTGCTGGGCCGAGGCCACCACAGGAGCCGGAAGCGGTGTGGCAAACTTGGTGTTTGTGACCCTCAGCACCGGAATTGGCGCGGGGTTCGTCATCGACGGACGCTTGTACCGCGGCACCCGGGGCGTGGCTGGTGAATTAGGCGAGACCAAAGATGATGCCGGTTCGCCCATTGAATGGCGGGGCGCCGGGCCTGCGCTCGAGCGGCTGTTCGGCGTGCCTGCCGAAACCCTGCGACGGCGGTTCGACGAGGGTGATCCCCAAGCCCTGTTGGCGTTCGAGCACTTAGTCACGGTGTGTGGTCGCCTTCTGGCAAACGTGGGCACCCTGATTGACCCCGAGCTCATTGTCATCGGTGGCGGTTTGGCACAACTGGGGCCTTGGTTGCTCGATGCCTTGCAGGAACGGGTACGCACCGAGGCCTATTCGCTGGCCCGCTCGGTGAGGCTCGTCCCTGCCCGATGGTCAACCGAAGCCGGGGTCCGAGGATTGTTGAGTCTGCTCGACGGTTCTGAAAAGACCACTTCGTAAACTTGTGCACCTTGTCCTTTGCACTAGGACATAGACCAGCTTGCTACCGCCACGAGCCGAGGAAGGAGTCCAGGAGGTCGGTATTGACAACAACCGTTAGTCGCGCCCAAAATTGATTCTGCTTAGGTCGAGCAAAACCACTGTACACACCGGAATCAAAGTTCCTATCAGTTTATGGAAGGTCCCCGATGGCAAAAAAAGTGGTCCGCCTTTTGCTCTGCATTCTTTTACTTCTCCTGCCAATTTTTGCGTTTTCCCAGCGAAAAATCACCATGGTAACCGAGGAATGGCCTCCTTTCCGTATCAATGACCCAACTGAACCCTCGGGTTTTGTCGGGATTGATATCGATGTGGTCACTTACCTAGAAAGAGAGTTGGGGGTAACGATCGAGATACAGCGTCATCCCTGGGCCCGTGCGCTGGAAATGATGAAAAGCGGATTAATTGACTGTATATCCGGCTATGCCATGACATCAGAACGCCAGATCTTTTCAGAGTATGTTCCTACACCCTATTACTCAGTCCGACCGGTTTTTTACGCCCTCAAGGGGGCCGGTGCGTCAATTAAAACCTACGACGATCTTTACGGCAAGGTGATCGGTCAGTCAAAAAACTCGGCCTATTTTGAGCCTTATAACTCTGACACGAGGATGCTAAAAAAAGACCTCGTGACGGAAGTTCAGATAATACAAATGGCTGCCCTGGGCCGAATCGATCTCGCGATCGGGACGGATCCCAATATCAGCTGGGATATCGCTAAGTTGGGTTTGCGGGACAAACTTGAGCAAACCTCATTTATTCCTACGGTAAAGACCGATCTGTATATTGCTTTTTCTAGGAAATCATCGGCTCTTGACCTTGTCCCCCTGATCGATAAAGCCATTGCGAAAATGCTTGTAAATGGAACCTTTGCCAAAATCATTCAGAAATACCGTTGAGGTGAGCCAATGAACACCCCGCAGCGGTCACTTCTTCGTTCCAGGAGGCTATTGGATGAACTCATGTTTCTTTCAATTTATGTTTCCACGGCAATTCTCATTCTTGTGCAGCTGGTATCTTTTTTTGTCATCTCTGACTCGATGACATCGGATCTGAAAGGAAAGGCTCAAATCTCGGCAGAGGAAGTTTCGGCTCTCCTGGTGACACCGCTGTACGAGTTACAGGATGATCAGTCGGTACGGATAGGCGAAGCTCTCCTTTTTTCGGGCCGCATTTCGGGAATTCGTCTGATATCGGATGCTTCCGGAATCCTCCTTGACAAGCATTTGCTGACAGACACACCACAGACAGTCTTAATCACCAAAAAAATCGAGTATAACGGAATGCTCTTGGGTACCGTAGAGCTCCATTTCGGCATTGCGGAGGTCGAGGCTACCCAGCGCCGCCTCGTGGTTATTGCGGTATTGGTGGTGCTTGCCGGGATCGTGGCGAATTTTTTTGCCTATCGGTACGTGATCAAGGACAGAGCCTTGAGACCTCTCGCTGTGATATTTGAGGGCATCGGTGCGATTGCTGGAGGCAACTACGACACGCAGATTTCAGAGTCCCAGTTCAGCGATGTCAATCTGATCATCAAGCCAATGAACGAGATGGCATCGCGTGTCCGGGCGAAGAATCTTGAGCTTCTGGAAGCGAACACGCATCTTGAGCACAGGGTAGGCCAAAGGACAGCGGAACTGCAGAAATCCCTGACGGATCTGCATCTGGCACAAGTACATTTGATCGCTTCGGAAAAACTTTCGACACTGGGTTATCTTTCTGCGGGGATGGCGCACGAACTCAATACACCTCTCGGCGCGATATTGTCTTCCAACAGACTGCTCATCGATTATTTCGACAAAAATCAGTCCGGACTGGTGAAGTTTCTGCTTTCACTCGACGAAAGAGGGAGGGCACTCTATGATGTCGTCTTTGAACTTGGTTCGAAGAAAAGCACCAGTCTCGATGTGCCTGTTTCCGACAGGAAAAAACGTAAAGAGCTTCAGCAGGAATTCGAGTCGGCCGGAATTCCCGAGAGCGGGAAAGCTGCAGAGATGCTCGTGGATTTGGGAATTACCGATTGTCCGGAGGACTTGACCGTATTGTTGAACAACCCTAGAAGCATCGAGATACTGTCCTGGGTTTCCAATCCCCTGATTTCCCGCCGGATGGCGGAAATTGTGAGTGTTGCTGCTCACAAGGCTGCAAATGTCGTTTCAGCCCTGCGTTCCTACCTCAAACCCGAGTTGAAAGACGTCGAACTGACCGTGGATATTGAGGCGGATATCGAGCGGGTGCTGCTGCTCATGAACAATATTCTCAGGCAAAACATTCATGTGCAGCGCTGGTTTTCTGGGGCTACTGTGACCGGCTCGTCTGACAAACTGTCGCAGGTATGGATGAACCTGATACGGAATGCCGCGCAGGCGATGGAGTTTAAGGGTGACCTACAGATCCGGACGGAAACACGTGAAGGAATAGTCTATGTGTCCTTCGAGGATTCTGGCCATGGTATTCCGGAGTCAATTATCGGTAGGATTTTCGAGCCCTTTTTTACCACAAAGAAGGAGGGCGAGGGCATGGGCCTAGGGCTGGATATCTGTGCAAGGATCATCGAAAGCCACGGGGGGACAATCACGGTCAATTCGAAGCCAGGACGCACCGTCTTTACCGTTATGCTTCCTGCTGCCGCGAAAGAGGTGAATCATTGAGCAACTCAACACCAAGGGGACCAGGATCATGTTCATGATCCCCGGCCACGGCGACGGTAGGGCAATAGAAGAAAAACGAAACATGAGTTCAATACGATTGGTTTTGATAAAACCTCAGAATTCGAAGGAACTATTGGGAATCATCACGCAGTGTTGCTTCCCGAGTAGGGAGGCGAACTCCCATGGGTAACGAACACATAGTGTGCGTCGACGACGAAAGCATCCTTCTCCAGAGTCTCAGGCAGGAACTGAAGGCTGACGAGTTTTTTTCCGCGCTGGCAATTGACATTGTAGACTCAGGCCGGGCCGCGTTGGAGTTGATCGGGGATATTCTTAGGGAAGGGGATGAAATACCTGCTTTGATTTCCGATCAGCGCATGCCCTCTATGAGCGGCGAAGAGCTCCTGCTGAAGACGCAGGCTCTTATTCCCGACACGTCGAAGATTCTGCTCACGGGCTATTCGGATATCGGAGCTGTTGTAAATCTAGTAAACGGGAATGCGCTGTACCGCTACCTGTCAAAGCCCTGGGACAGAAAGGACCTTCTCCTTACCATCCGCGAGGCTTGTCGCGCCTACCGGCAAAAACGGCTTGTCGCGGAGCTTAGTTCAAAGATTGAGCGGCTCACCTTTGCGATGGTGACTGTCCTTGAGAGCACCAATTTCTACTTCGACGAGGAAACCGGAGACCATATCGAGCGTGTCTCACTGATCTCGGAATTTATCGCCCGAAAGGCAGGGCTGGACGAAAGCTTCGTCAAGCTGGTCAAGCTGTATTCTCTTCTGCATGATATTGGTAAGGTTGGTCTCGATAAAGAAATTCTCCTGAAACCAGGGAGGCTGACGGCCGAGGAATTCGAGAAGGTCAAGGCTCATGTCAGTATCGGACACCAGATCTTAGGAAACAGCGCCATTGATGTCATGGCGAAAAACATTGTGCTCTATCATCATGAGAAGTGGGCTGGGAATGGGTATGTAAGCGGTCTCAAAGGCGACGCGATTCCCCTAGAAGCCCGGATCGTCGCCATCGCCGATGTGTTTGATGCATTGGTCAGTGAACGGGTGTACAAAAGAGCTTTCACCTATGACGAAGCGAAAGCAATTATAGAAAAAGAAAAAGGCATTAGCTTCGATCCCCGACTTGTGGAGGTGTTTCTCGAAGGAATCTCTTCCGTTTCAGATCCCCAGGCGCTTTTCGGATCCCCGAAATTAAACTAAAAACGAAACGGCCCCACTCGTCGAAACCGTCAAGTGTAAGGAGCGAAGCGACGTCGCAGAGACCGCTCGGCCCTATGGATCCGGGGTAACCAGGACGAGGCCCTCATGACCTGCCTCATAAAGGTTGACATGTCCGCTCATGGTCACAAACTAGTGTTCCGTCCGGGGTGTTACATCGGGCAAGGACCAACAGTTTGACAAGAACACCGGCGAGTCCTACCCCCCGGGTAATCCCAGTGCTTTGGATCTGCGGAACCGCTTTTGTGCACTCGCTGGCTCGTTGCAACCTCGACGGTTCTACGTGATCGCCTCGAGTTCGCGTTCAACCTGGTTCTGCAACGCCCACATCATGAAGTTGCGGATCTTGTCTTTGACCGCGGGGTTGGTCTTGTTGCTAAACAGGATCACGTAGACCAGCTTGTCGCCATCGCTGCGGGTGCCCATGACCACACCGGAAACCAGGCACAGGATTCCTTTGAGTTTGAGCTGGATGGACTCGACGGCGCTGTGAGCCTTCAGTCTTGGGTCGGGTTCAAAGGTGCAGGCCATGCCGGCCGAACTGATGTCCATGACTGTTCCCAACAGTGTTTTTTCGCCATAACGGAAGTTCAGAGAGGAGTTTTTATCGCCGCAGATCACCCGCAGGAATTTTCGCCGGCCTCTGGCTTCATTGGCTTCCAGCACTCTTTTGACAATGGCCGTGCTTTCTTTCAGGCCCAGGTTCAGTTTGACAAAACCGCCTGAAACAGCCATGTCCATCAGATATTTTTGGGCCAGAACCGGGTCGTTGTTGTAGGTCATCACCCCGATTTGCAGAGGCTCCAGATCGGGGTCGTTCTGCAGGGTCTGAATGTACTCTTCCCACTCTGGTTCTGCCTGTCCCTCATCGATGTTGACGAAAACAACGGAATTGGGGTAACGCCGAAAGAGCGTCACAGCTTTGAGAAAATCCTTGACCAGGTAGATTTCATATTCTTCTTTGATCAGTTCAGCGACCATTTCGACCTGAATGACACTGTTGGGATAAATGAAGAAAACTTTTTTTCCAATCAGTCCGCTGGAGGCTTCTGTGTCGTTTCCCATCCAAAAAATTGTAATGCAGGCTCCCTTTACCCCGCAAGAGAAGATTCTCTAGCAGGGTGCAATCCAATCAGCGACACTTTGACCTATGAAGCTTTCCCAAAAAATCGGTGTTGCAGGTGGGGCTCTCGTGTTCCTGGTTTCTTTAACCACAGGAATTGTCTCCGTCAGTCTTGGTTCGCAGGCGGTCGAGAAACAGGTGATGGCGACCCTTCAAGCCCAGGTCAATTTAGGGCAGAGGCTTGTCTCGAAGGATATCAGCACCCGCCTGGTGATCCTTCAGGAAATTGCCAACCGTGCACGCACGAGGACAATGGATTGGAACACCCAGAAGGTCAGCCTTACTCCTGACGTCGAGAGTCATGGTTATCTGGACCTTGCCGTGGTAACTCCCGATGGTACCGCGCGCTATGTCCTCGAGGGTTCGACAGCGCAACTGGGTGACCGGGACTATATCCAAAAGTCTTTGGCGGGTGAGGCAGTGACTTCGGATGTGCTGATCAGCCGGGTAACTGGCAAGCCTGTCGTCATGGCAGCAGCGCCCATCACTGTTGATGATAAGGTTACAGGTGCTTTGATTGGCCGTCTAGACGGCGACGCTTTGAGTCAGTTGATCCTTACCATGGGGTTCGGAAAATCGGGGTATGCGTACCTTGTGAACAAAAAGGGTGTGATTGTCGCCCATCCTAACAAAGAAATGGTGGTGACCCAATTTGCGCCCATCGAAAAAGTCAAAGAAGATCCTTCCCTGACTGAACTGGCGCAGGTTTTTGAAGCCATGCTTACCAATGGCCGGGGCACGGGCGAATACTTCTTCAACAAGAAGAACATTATCGTCGGCTATGCTCCTGTTGAGGGCACAGATCTGATTCTGGCCGTCGCAGCGGAAAAAGGCGAGTTCCAGTCTGACATTGTGTCGCTCATCTACATTTTGGTTTCTGTCATCGCGATTCTCCTGGTCATTGCTGTCGGCCTGGCCTTTCTGATTGGCCGCTCGATAGCCGCACCTCTGGTGCTGACTGCCCTGCGGCTGGCCGAAGTGGAGAAGGGCAACATCGACGTCACAAAGCTGCTGGCCGTGAAAACCAAGGATGAAGTGGGCTCGCTGGCCAAGAGTTTCAACTCGTTTCTGTTGGGTCTGCACGATCTGGTTCTGACCATCCGGCAAACCTCGGTAACGTTGGGCAAGGGCGGAGAAGAGCTTTCGACAAACATGACTCAGACCTCAGCCTCGATTGTTCAGATTACCGCCAACATCGAGTCGATGAAAAACCAGATTGTCCATCAGTCTTCGGGAGTCCTTGAAACGACGACAACGGTGGAACACATGACCGCGAACATCGGGCACGTTCATCACAACATCGATGAGCTGTCGGAAAGTGTGCGTCAGGTTTCTGCCGCCATCGATGTCTTGTCGGGTTCTATCAAGGCACTGGCTACCACCCAGGAAAAAAACACCGAGAATTTGTCCCAACTGACGCTCGATTCGAATATCGGCAAAGAGAAAGTGACAGCTGTGGTACAGACGATTCAAAAAATCGGAGAAGCGGCCGAGGGAATGCTCGAGGCCAGCAGCATCATTTCCAACATCGCATCCCAGACAAACCTGCTCTCGATGAATGCGGCGATTGAGGCGGCCCACGCCGGAGAAGCCGGCAAGGGCTTTGCAGTTGTTGCCGACGAGATACGCAAGCTGGCCGAAAACTCCGCCGAGCAGACCCGGTCGATCTCCCAGGTTCTCAATAGTGTCAAACAATCGATTGATAGGGCCGTGACGGACTCGAAGGGTGTTGAGTCGAGTTTTGATGTCATGATTGAACGGGTCCAATCATTGAACGAGAGGAACTACGAAATTCGGAATGCCATGATGACCCAGAGCATGGGCGGTGATATGGTTCTGGAGTCAATCAGCGGCATCAGCCGGGTGTTTGACGAAATTCAAAAGGGTTCGGCAGAAATTGTTGCTGGCAGCCAGACCATTCTGACAGAAATGACCCGTTTGAACAGAATTACCGAGGAGATCAACCAGGGGATTGCCGAAATGGCCCAAGGGGCCCAGGAAATCACCCTGGCTGTCACCCAGGTAACCGATCTCAGTGTTGAGAACAAGGACTCTGTGGGCCTTCTCGAAGCTCAGGTCGGTAAGTTCACCCTGAGCTCCTAGGCGCTTCCTAGATAAAGAAGGTTCCGCGGCTGGTGTCAGCAGCTTCCAGCATGGCTGCCACGCCTCCTGCCTCGACTCCGTCCACCAGTTCCTCCATCTTGACGCCCATGACTTCCATGCTCATGTTGCAGGCGACCATGCGGATACCGGCCTTCTGAGCGGCGTCCAGCATTTCCTGCAGGCTGTCGATTTTGAGACCTTTCATCCGCATCTTCATCATTCCTGTGCCCATTCCCGCCATATGCAGTTTGGAGAGCTTGAGACCATGCAGGCTGCCAGGCAGCATCATGCCGAACATCCGTCCCATCAAATCCTTGCGTACAGAAGGTTTCTTCACCTTTTTGATGACATTTAGACCCCAGAAGGTGAAAAACATGGTGACTTGCTTGCCGGCGCTGGCCGCACCGTTGGCGATGACCAGGCTGGCCAAGGCTTTGTCCATGTCGTCGCTGAACACGATCAAGGTGGTGTTGTTGCCACCGGCTACTGGTGAGGCAGGCACACCTCGGCCCTTCTCGATCACCGCTGTGATCTTACCCTTTTCCTGAGTCAGCTCAACCAGGGTGTTGCCCGTCATTTTGGCCCAGCTGGCCACATCGCTGGCAAAACCAGGGTCCGAGGCGGTTTCACGCAGGCGACCGCCGGGAGCCAGTTTGTCCATCTCGGTCTTGAGCTTGAGGATGGGGCCGGGACATTGCAGGCCCATGGCGTCCACTTCCAATAGCTTCACAAACGAGGGGCGGGTGGGGTCAGTTCGCTCGGGATCGGTCTGGTAGACTTGGCCGTCCTTGCCGATGAAATCCTTGGCGAAGATGTCCTCGTTGGACTGCTTCATCGTGGCGTGTTCGTAGGTCTTGTAGCCGCCTGAAAGGCTGGCCGCATCGAAGCCTGCCTGCTTCAGAATCCGTTCGGCCATGTACGAGCGCAGACCGACGCCGCAGAAGGCCAGGATCTTTCTGCTTTTTGGAAGGGTTCCCAAGCGGCCGCGGAGCAGGGGAAGAGGAATATTCACCGCTCCCGAAAGGGTTCCAATGCCAAACTCATCGGGGGTTCGGACATCGATCAGGTAGGGATCGTTGAGTTCCTTGAGTTGGTCCCAGCGGACGGAGGTGGACCGGCCGAGCAAGATGTTCTGAGCGATGAACCCCAGGACGTTGATCGGATCCTTGGCGCTGGAATACGGTGGCGCGTACCCATGCTCGACTTCCATCAGGTCGTCGATGGTGCCCTCTTTACCCAGCAGAACCGCGATCATATCGATGCGCTTGTCGACTCCCTCGTAACCGACACCTTGAGCTCCCAGGATTTTGCCTTCGGGGCTGAACAGAAGTTTGAGGGTCATGGCCATGGCTCCGGGGTAGTACCCGGCGTGGCTGGACGGATGCGTCACGCAACTGTGGAAAGGGATGCCTTCCTTCTTGAGGAGCTTTTCGCTGGCACCGGTGGAAGCGACTGTCAGATCAAAGACTTTGGCCACTGCCGTCGAAATGGCCCCCTTGTATTTCGACTTGTTGCCGAACACCAGGTTGTCGGCGCAGATGCGGCCCTGCTTGTTGGCAGGCCCGGCCAAATAGGTGATAGTCGGTTTTCCGGTGATGGGTGAGGGGAACTCAATGGCGTCGCCCACGGCGTATACGTCGGGGTCCGAGGTTTGAAGGTACTCGTTGACCTTGATTCCCTTGGTGACACCCAGCTCAATCCCGGCCTTACCGGCCAAGGCCGAATCGGGGCGGACACCGATGGAGAGGATGACCATATCGGTTTCCAGCTCTTTCCCCGAGGTCAGCTTGAGGTTGATCTTATCGCCCAAAGGATGAAGGCCCTGAACCCCGTCTCCCAGATAGGCCTCGACTCCCTTGACCTTAAAGTGCTGGTGGACCTCGGCTGCCATTTCGTGGTCGAGCATCACCATGACCTGGGCGGCCATTTCCACAATGGTGACAAACACACCGCGGTGGTGGAGATTCTCTGCCATTTCGAGGCCTATGAAACCCGCGCCAATGACGACAGCACGGCGGGGCTTGCGCTCATCGACGAACTTTTTAATCCGGTCAGTGTCGATTACATTGCGCAGCGTGAAGATGCCTGGGGTGTCGATTCCTACAATCGGCGGGCGTACCGGTTCGGCGCCGGGGCTGAGAACCAGCTTGTCGTAGGTCTCGGTGTAGGTGGTCTCTTGTGGATGACGTTTGATCGTCACCGTTTTAGCGGCCCGGTCGATGGCTATGACCTCCGAATTGACCCGGACGTCGACGTTCAACGTGGCCTGAAAGGTTTCGGGGGTCTGGACGAACAGTTTGTCACGCTCGGTGATAACACCGCCCAAGTAGTAGGGCAGGCCGCAGTTGGCGTAGCTGATATGCTCGCCTTTTTCAAACAGAATGATTTCGGCATTCTCATCGTTGCGGCGCAGACGGGCAGCGGTGGTAGCACCCCCGGCGACTCCACCGACAATCACATACTTTGACATAGAAGCTCCTTCACAGAGGTAACGATTAACCACACTAACGATTAACGTAGTTAATATTTAACACTGTTAAATATTAACGATAATAAAGGCACTATTGATTTTCTGCAAGATCGTAGTCTTCCAAAACCAGCGGAAACAACCGCGTTTCGCAGCCTGCCAAGGTGAGGGCAATCCGCTGTCCGGTTTCTGTCAGGGACAGCACCTTTTGCCGGCTGTCTCCCCAGTTGGTGTCGCGGTAGATGTAGCCCTTCATGTAGAGAGTCTTGATGATCCTCGAAAGGCTGGCTCCATGAATGCGCAGTTCATCAGCCAGCGCTCCCGCACTCAACGGCCCCTTTGCCAGGCAGCACAGAGCGAACGATTGGTTCAGATTGAGGCCGATCTCCTTTCGCAGGGTGGCTTCCAGTTGAACGACGGTGGCCATCAAGTCTTTGACATGACAAAGGTCTCTCAGTTCCATTTCATTTCTCCAGCGCCCAGACTTCCAGCACCTGCTGTTTCCCTTTGAACCGCAGCTTCCCTAAAGCGGTGCATCGCATGGTCATCTCGGGTGACAGCCGTTCGAAAACTGAGCGGGTGATCAAAAAGGATTTTCCGGTACCCTTACACGCGGACTCCAGCCGGGATGCCGTATTGACGGTATCCCCGATCACGGTGAAATTTCTGCGCTCCTCACTCCCGATATCCCCCAGAATGGTGGGGCCGAAGTGCAGTCCGATGCCCAGGCCATCGGGAACGGGGAGCTTGAGCCGGATCAGCTCATCGCGGATCGACGGCCATAGCGCCAGCATTTCACGGCCGCAGGCGACGGCGGCATCGCAGGCTCCCGCCTCTCCTTTGAGACCGAACAGGACCATGACCGCATCACCGATGAACTTGTCGACGACTCCGCCGTGGCGCCGCACGACCTCCGTCCACCGGGAAAAGTACAGGTTCAACATGGCGGTGACAGCCTGCGGATCGGCTTTTTCGCTGCACGCCGTGAAGTTTCGTAAGTCGGAGAACAATACCGCCAAATCGACTTGGCGGGCTTGGGTTCCCTGGCCTGCCAGAATCTCATCGGCAATGTCGCGGTCCACGTACTGACCAAACAGGGTGTTGAGCCTCTCCTTGAGCCTGAGCACTTCGGTTCGCCCCAACGCGAGGCTGAACGCCAGCAAGAGTCCCCCCCAAAGAATGTAAAGGTGGGTGGGGTTGGCGAGAAACTCCGGTATGTGGAGCACAATCCTCGTCAGGCTCAGCTCGGGAGACCCCTTGCCCACCGATTTCATTGTATCGAAGTAGAAGTACAGCACCAGGAAAATCACGACATTGAGAAAGGTCAGTAAAAACTCGCTTTGAATCCGCAGGTTGAGACGGCGGGTTTTCAGAGTCAAGGCTTGAAGGGCTCCTGTTACAATCGAGAAGATCCAAAATCCCGCGTGGGCTGCATTGAGCAGGAACTCGGAACCATCCAAGCTCTCGAGCCCGCTGTAACAAAGGGGTGCCACCAGGGAACCCGCAAACCTGACCCAGGGGCGGTCCCCCCACAAAACGAGGATGGAGGTTTGTAGCACCAAGATACCCAGCAGCATCGTGTGACCCAGGTCGGTGAACAATCCCAAGCCAGCCATGCTGAACTGAATCAGCAGATAGAAGAGGGCAAACTGTCCGGATTGAAGCAGTAATTCCCGAAAAAACCGGCGGGTAAACGCGATCACGGATTTCATCCTTCCATTCTACACCATGGAACTATGACGCGCTCCCAGGTTAGAGTGAAATCATGGACCTGAAGCTTTCCACTCTTCGTGACGAATCTCTCGAAACCTTTCTCACCGACCGCCTCAAGGAATACAATAATTACCGTTCTCCGGCCCACTTGGAAATTCGCAAAGAGGGCGCGGTAACACCCTTTTATGCGGTGTTCCATGATGAGGGGGGTGTCCCAGTCGCGGGACTGGGAACCGCCCTGATGGACTGCGCGGAGAGAGAGGCCGCTACCCGTGGTTGCAGCGCGGTGTACCTGACCACCTTTGGGTTTCTGGCCCCGGCTTTTTACCAGTCCAGGGGATACAGGGTTCTGGGAATCCGGGAGAACTATCCGCCTGGAGTTACGTATTATCGGCTGCAGAAGGATTTGTGATCCGATATGGTCACGCAGCCTGTTTTTCAAACCGAACGTCTGGTTCTACGTCCGCTTGACCCCCGCGATGACGGCCAGTTCTGGCGTTTGAGGTCCGACCCCCTGGTGATCCAATGGGCCGACGGTGCTCCTTGGCCTAATCTGGAGCGGGCCCGTGAGGAACGCCTGAAGCTTCAAGTTGGTATGGATGCCTGTAAATGGTATTTCTGGGCTCTTTCTGAAGGACCGGCCGGCCCCTTGATTGGCACGGTCTGCCTCTGGAATTTCACCACCAACAGGAAGGACTGCGAAATTGGCTTCGAGCTGTTCCCCTCCCGGCAGGGAAAGGGCCTGATGACCGAAGCGGTGGGGGCCGTCCTTTCGTGGGCGTGGTCCGCGCTTTTTCTGGAAGGCGTTTCGGCGCTCACCAACCGCGAAAACCTCCCTTCCGTCCGCTTCTTGCAACGCTGCGGCTTTGTCAGCGCCCCTATCCCCGAATCGTGGGAACTGGTTGAGGTTGAGGCCGAGAACCAGGTGTATTACCGGCTAGATCGTCCTCGATTCTTGACTTAGTCCAGGGGTTAGTTTACTATTTAGCTTATGCAAGTCAACATGCATGAAGCAAAAACCAATTTCTCCCGGCTGGTCAAGCGTGCTTTGGCAGGAGAAGAAATTCGTATCGCTCGGAATGGAAAGGCTGTTTTGGTCCTCACTCCTCTCTTAAATTCTGGTGGGGCAAGAGTGCCGGGGTTATCGGCCGGCAAGGGTTGGGTTGCAGACGATTTTGACTCACCCCTTGACCCCGAGGTGTTACGGGAGTTTGAGTGAAGTCGTTTCTTCTCGACACCCACACCTTTCTATGGTGGGCTCTAGAACCCGAAAAGCTTCCTAAAGGCGTGCTGGATCTTCTTAGAGATTCTACCAACCAAGTTGTTCTCAGTACGGTCTGTTCTTGGGAAGCCCAGATTAAAGCGGGTCTTGGCAAGTTGGTGTTAAAGGAGCCGCTCCGGGTGATTGTCGAACGTGAACTGAGCCGCAACCATTGGGTCGTTCTTCCTGTAACCCTCGAGCACACATGGCAACTTGGGCAGCTTCCTCCTCTCCACAAAGATCCCTTTGACCGCTTGCTGATCGCGCAAGCACTGGTAGAGGGTCATGTTCTCGCCACTCGGGATCCCCTCATCACGGTTTACCCTGGTCTTGAAACGGTGTGGGACTAGCTACCGATTTCGGAAAGCTTGGGGAGACTGGCCTACGGTCGCCTTAAACAAGCGTGAAAAGTAGAATTCGTCCTCGTAGCCCAGCTCGGCGGCCACCTGCCTAATGGTTTTCTGAGGATCCTGAAGGCTGTTTCTTGCTGCGTCCATTTTCATATTCAAGAAATATCGAACAGGCGGCATGCCGACCACCTGTTTGAACAACCGGATGAAGTAGGATTTCTCAATCCCCAAGTGACTGACGAGGCTATCGAGGTCGAGCGAACCCGTGATCGAGGCCTGCATCACGTTCAGGGCTTCGTCGACATACAGCTGTCCCCGGGGGTGATGATCTCTGATCTGACCGCCGAGAATTTCATAGGTGAAGGCCAAGAACCTGTGCTGAGCAGAAAGGCATAATAGAAGATCCTTGGATGCAACCTTGCGCCTGAGATCTTCAAACAGCAGACCGTAATCTTTACCTATCGATAGAGTTGCTGTGTCGAGAAACTGGCGGTCCAGAAAACTCAGAAAGGCTTCATCACCCGAGGCTTCGGCGGAAAAGCTCAGGTTGTAGATGATCATACGGGGCCCTGCCGGGTTTTCATCGGCCTGATGGACTTCATGGGGCCGCGAATAGAACAAAGCCCCCGGATGGACAGCGTATTTTTTTCCCGCATTGGTGAAAGAACCCCCACCGTCGAGAAAGTAATGAAACTCGTGGACCCGTTCTTCTGTATGCTCGTGGCGTCCAATCGAACCTGTGGCGTTGACACCGATGTTTCGGATATCCATGAACAACGGTAGGATCGAACGGGATTCATGTCAATATCCTCCATGCCCGGGACAATGGGAGGAATGTACGTCCTGGTGAAACGGGCCTAGTCTGGTTTCCAGGAGATGCCCATGAAAAAACTCGTTCTGTTGATTGCCGCCGCCGACCTCTTCTACCTCGACGTCAGCGTTTTTGAAGAGTTTGCCCGGTCCAACAGCCTATTGCCCTTGGACAGCTACCTCAAGGGGATCAACATCAAAGACTTCCCCCAGCCGTTGATCGATGGATTCACCTTCAACAACCGAATCTACGGTATTGCCAAGGACTTTTCCACCCTCACCCTGAAAGCCAAGGGAGTCGAGACCCCCGTCATCATGAACGCCGACTTCAACCGCCTGATTCCTTTTATCAACGCCTTTGGCGGCCAGGTTACCGACGCCAACGACCGCATTGCCTTCAGCAACCCCAAAACCAAGGCCGCCATCCAGTTCTACGTGAATCTGGTCACCAAGGACAAAGTGGGAGCCGAAGCCTCGAACGTCGGCGCGGGCTGGGAAGGTGAGGCCTTTGGAAAGGGTAACGCCGCCATGATCCTGCCGCCTGGCTGCCCCCCCAATGGACAAGTCTGAGTTACCGTTTCGTCTGGAGAGGAGCCGTTGTCGTGGTCACTGTGACCACCTCCAAACTGACAGTTGTCTGTTCTGCCGACCTTGAAATCGTAGTGAGAGGAGAGGCCGTGCTTTTTCGGGGGATTTCTGGTTGATGTCAATATTCTCCATGCCTCGTTTCACCCTTGCTAAACCCTGGCGGCGCTCTTAGAATTTCTGCCATGAAACCCCTGAAGATTGTCATGATTTCCTCGGAATGTGTGCCCTTTGCCAAAACCGGCGGCTTGGCCGATGTGGTGGGGGCGCTGCCGCTCACCTTGAAGAAGCTGGGCCACGAGGCCATCGTGGTTCTACCACTGTATTCGGCCATCAACCGCGAAAAGTTCAAGCTGGAATCCTGTCTGGCACCGTTCGGTGTCTGGATGGGCAACTGCCAGGAATGGTGTGCCGTCTACAAGACGGATGTGGCCGGGTTTACCGCCTATTTCATCGAATTTCACAAGTACTTCGACCGGTTTGGCTACTACCACGATGCCCAGCTGAACGACTACACCGACAATGCGCAACGGTTCGGGTTTTTGAGCCAGGCAGCATTGCAGCTGTGCAAGGCCCTGGGCTTTGCGCCCGACATTGTCCATGCCCACGACTGGCAGGCGGCCCCGGCCATGGGTTACCTCAAGGACTGGTACGGGGGGGATCCTGTTTTAGGCAAAGCGGCCGGTGTTCTGACCATCCACAACCTGTCGTACCAGGGTGTCTATCCGGCCGACTCCATTCCCTACCTGGGTATCGGCTGGGAACACTACCATCCCGACAAGTACGAATCCTGGGGCCGTCTCAACCTTCTCAAAGGCGGTATTGTCAGCGCCGATATGGTCAGCACCGTCAGCCCCAACTACGCCCGCGAGACCAAAACCTCCGAACTGGGGTGCGGCTTGGCACCCTACCTGAACAACCGGGGCGACACCTATTGGGGCATTCTCAACGGTGTCGACTACGGTCAATGGACTCCTTCTTCTGATAAGTATCTGCCTGCCGTCTACAGTGCCGCCGACCTGAAGGGAAAGGCTGCCTGCAAAAAAGCGCTGCAGGAGAAATTCCACCTGGAACAGAACCCCGAGGTGCCCATTGTTGGGGTGGTCAGCCGGTTTGCGGCCCAGAAGGGCCTGGATCAGCTGGCCGAGGTGATTGAAGGCATTGTGGGTGACATGAAGGTGCAGTTTGCTATTCTGGGTTCCGGAGACAAGAGCCTGGAACGGTTTTATGGCGATCTTCCCCGCAGTTTCGGCGGACGCATCGGCACCTGGATCGGCTACGACGAAGGACTTTCCCATCTGATCGAGGCAGGATCGGACTTCTTTATTATGCCCTCGATTTTTGAACCTTGCGGGCTGAACCAGCTCTACTCACTCAAATACGGAACCCTGCCCATAGTGCGGGCCACCGGCGGCCTTGATGATTCTGTCGTCCAATATGACGAAGCCACGGGCCTGGGCACTGGTTTCAAGTATTGGGACGCCACCCCCTCGGCCATCTACTTTACCGTGGGCTGGGCTGTCAGCACCTGGTACGACCGGCCGGCTCACTACAAGGCCATGCAGCAAACCGCCATGGGCCAGGACTTCTCGTGGGAGAAAAGCGCGGCTGTGTATGTGAAGTTGTACCAGAAGGCCCTTAGACGGGGCGATTGACCATCCACTTCGAGAAGCTTTCCAGGTACTCCCGGAACGAGGCCAAGTGCTCGGCCGGGAAGCCGTGGACCTCTACAGCGTTTTCCAATTCCGCATTCCAGCAACCCACCCAAACTTGCCGAGCCTCTTCGGTGATGGCAAAGCCTTGGTGACGCATACGCATGCGGGGTGAACCATATTTTTGCTCATAGAGTGACGGCCCACCGCAGATGCCGATAAAAAACAACGCGCTTTTGTCGGCAGCCGCTTGGAGGGCTTCGGCAGGCGGGAACATTCCGGCGATCGACGACTGCCCCAGCCGAGCATAAACCGCACGTACCAGCTCGCGGATGCCCTGGGATCCTACAGTCTGATAGATGCCGGGGTTCGGTAGGGTCATCTCAACCTCGGGGCATGGGCGGGGGAGGGAGACCTGACTTTTTCGCCGCCTCGCGGGCTTCGTTGAAGGCCATCATGGTGGTGTGGTCCTTGCGGACCTCCTTGATGAGGTCTTCCACGGTCATCTTGAGGTTGTTCTTGGTGCTGGTGCTGAAGGCGATCGCCTTGGGGTCGGCCGAACTTCGCTTGATCAGATCGACCAGGGCAAAGAGCTCCTGCTTGTCGAAACCGTGCAGGTAGATGACTTTTTCATTGGGAACGGCGCTTTCGTTCATTTCTGGAAATCCTTATAGAGGAGGCTGGGCTGAATGCCCTGGTTGTTCTGGTATTTTCCGCTCTTGTAGTTTTCGTACTTGCCCTCCAGGGTATGGTAGAAGATCTGGCAGATCTCGACCCCGGGGTAGATGCGAACCGGCTGCACACAGAGGATTTCAAGGGTCCAGAAACCGCGGAACCCGACATCGCCAAACCCGGCCGTCACATGGATAAACAAGCCCAGCCGCCCTACCGAAGACCGGCCTTCGAGCATCGGAACCAGGTTTTCGGTGGCGGTATATTCCAAGGTTCGGCCCAGGTAGAGCTTGCCGGGCTGCAACAGCAGTCCTTCGGAAGGAATGGTGCTGCGCTCGAAATCATTGGGCTGGGCCATGTCGAGCTCGTGATTTTTGTAGACCAGCAGCTCGTCGCTCAGGCGCAGGTTATAGCTGTTGGGGTTGAGCAGCTTCCGCTCATACGGCTCGATCACAATGTCCGAACCCATCCGGCGTTCGATTTCCAGACCCGAAAGAATCATGACGTACCTCGAACGACAGAATACGGGTGCAGGGGGAGGTTGGCAAGCGGGGCAGTTGGAGTATAATCCTGCCATGGCCCGCAGGACTTCCATCGCCGCCCGCCTCTTTGTGCTGGTATTCGGTTTTTCCGTCGCCTGGTTCACTCTCACCTCTGCTGTTCAAATGGTCTTTGAGTATCGGGGAACCAGGGCTGAAGTCGATTCCAGCCTGGGCGACCTTTTCCAGGCCACTCAGGCCGGTCTCGAAAACGCCCTTTGGAACTACGATGTGTCCTTGATTCAGAGCAGTCTGGAAGCCATTCGTGCGGTCAAACTGATTTCGGCGGCGGTGATCCTCGACGATGCTGGTAAGTCCCTGGTCACCTGGGGTGCCCTGGCTCCATGGGCCCTGACAACCCCTGGCCACCAAGACTCCAACGTGGATGACCTGACCGCACCGCTTTACCACCGGTTTCCACTGCATCACGTCGATGGCCAAGGGGTCATCCGGACGGTGGGCGAGCTGATCTTTGTATCCGACCTGGATTTGATTGCGTTGCGTCTGGCAAACAGTTTCCGGTTGATTGTCAGCAACTACCTCGCCATCACGCTGGGTCTTATGGTCATCCTTCTTTTCGGCCTCAGACGGCAGGTCGCCCAGCCTTTGGCCCGCATCACCCGGGCCATTGAGAACTATGGTTTTGACCGGGAGGTTCTGCCGCTTCTCGAAAGGCCTTTGGACCGCTCGGACGAGCTGGGTATCCTCTGGAATAGTTTTGAGTCCCTAACCCTGTTTCTCAAGGACAGCTACCTTCAGCAGAGGGTGATGTCGGCCATCCTTGAGGAAGCCGCCGTTATGGCTTTGGTCTGCGATGCCGACGGTCTGGTGGTTTCCAGCAATGCCCAGGCGAGGGTGCGTCTGACGGGCAGTCAGCCCGGGGGTTCGTTGAGCCGGCTGACTTATGGAGGCGACTCGGTGGCGCTGTTTGAGGAGGCGGCGCAACTGCTGGGTGCGGGTAAAGCCTGGCGGGGGGAACTCAATGCGCAGGGAGACTCCGGTCAGACCTTCTGGCTGGCTGCCGCACTGCTCCCGCTTCAACTTCCCGCAGAACCCCGGGCCCGCTGGGGTGTGATGATTGAGGATGTCAGCGCCCAGAGACTGACCGACCTTTACCGGCAGCAGCGGGATCTGGCCCAGCAGGCAACGAGGGCCAAGAGCCTTTTCCTCGCCAACCTGAGCCATGAAATTCGCACCCCCATGAATGCCGTGGTCGGTCTGACAGCCTTGGCTCTGGGGGAAGAGGTGTCGCCCAAGGCCAGAGAATATCTTGCCGAGCTGGAGCTTTCGGGCGCGGCGCTTCTGGGCATCATCAACGATATTCTGGACTTCTCCAAGCTGGAGGAGGGGAAGCTGAAGCTCGAATCTGCCGACTTCGCTCTTTCGGCCCTTCTCGATGCGGTAGGGGCTATGGCACGGTTCAAAGCTCGTGAAAAAGGCTTGGATTTTACCGTTCAGGTTGCCCCTGGAGTTCCCACCGACTTGCTGGGTGACCCTTTGCGGTTGCAGCAGATCCTGATGAATTTGGTCTCCAATGCCCTGAAGTTTACTCACCGTGGGCGGGTGGCGGTTCGGGTTGCTGTAGCGGCTAACGGATACCTTCGTTTTGAGGTCGAGGATTCGGGCATCGGGATTGCCGAAGAGAACCTTCACCGGTTGTTTCACTCATTCAGCCAGGTGGACTCATCCACAACACGACAGTACGGCGGAACCGGGCTGGGGTTGGCGATCAGCCGCCAGTTGGGTCACCTGATGGGTGGTGAGATGGGAATTCAGAGCACTCTGGGCAAGGGGAGCCTGTTTTGGCTGGAAATTCCGTTGCGACAGGGTACGGCGGCCCCCCTGCCACCGCAAGAAACATGGGAAGAGCTGAAAGGGCTGCGCGTCTTGCTGGCAGAGGACAACCTCGTAAACCAGCTGGTGGCGACGGCCGTGCTGAAGAAAGTAGGCATAGAGCCCCTGGTGGTTGCCGACGGACTGCAGGCGGTGGAAGCTGTGGAAGCCCAGGATTTCGATCTGGTTTTGATGGACCTTCAAATGCCCCATCTTGATGGTCTGGAGGCAACCAAGATTCTGAGGCAGTCGCGCACTCCCCTTGACCTGCCCATCCTCGCCATGACGGCCCATACCTTTGATCAGGAGCGGGAAGCGTGCCTGGCCGCAGGGATGCAGGACCTGATTCCCAAGCCGGTGAATCCCCGTGCCCTCTACCAGGCTCTTAGCCGTTGGCGGCCGGGAGCGACCAGAACCTGACCGGACGGCCATCCAGCTCTTTGGGGTAATGGGTAATGATCAGCGCTCCCAGACCCCGGTCGGCCAACACTCGAAAGGTCAGATCCCACAACGAGTTGCGCGATTCTTCGTCGAGGTTCTGAAAGGGTTCATCGAAGACGACGAAGTCCGGATCTTGCATCAGGGCCCTTGCCAGAGCCGCGCGCTTGCGCATTCCCCCGGACAGCTCCTCTGGAAACTTGGCCTCTTCTCCCTGCAGTCCGACCTGGGCTAAAAGGTCGCGGGCCTGCTGCTCCGCCTGAGGGGTTCCCAGGTGCCAGGCCGGCAGCAGGGTGTTGCCCAGCACATCACGGTGGCTGAGAAGGCCATCGTCCTGGAACAGGACGGCAGGCCGCTTCGGACCCTCAACCCGACCGTGCTGGGGCTTGAGAAGGCCCAGCGCCACCCGGGCCAAAGTTGTTTTTCCTGAACCGGAAGGTCCGACAAGGACAACCACCTCTCCGGCCGCAATGGTCAGTGTCACTTGCTTGAGCAGGGGTTTGGAACCCCAGTGAAAGTCCACCGCGTCGAGATTCAGACGACCGGCCGGCAGGGTGGGCACTGCCTTGCGTGACCCGAACCGGGAAGTTTTGCCGGCAATCCAGGGTTTTCTGGCAGGAAACAGCCACCGGGCCAGGCTTTCTGTCCCCAGGCCGATGACGGCCGCTACCGCCAGAAATAAAAAGACGAGGGCAAAGAAGCCCGGCATATCAAAAACGCCGTAAAACCGGTAAATCGCGCGGCCCAAACCAGTGTGGGATCCAAACCACTCGCCCAGCACCGCACTTTTCAGCCCCAAAACCAGACCGAGAACCAGGCTGCTTCTCAGGGCCGGGCTCAGCGCCGGCAGTAGCAGCTCCATACCGATCAGCCGGCGGGTAGGGGCGTAAATACGAAAGACATCCTGAAGAGTCGGAGTGACAGCCTTGCGGGCTTCCCGCACACTCAGTACGACCAAGGGCAACACGACCAAAAAGACCACAGCGGCAGGAGCCTGACCGTCAGTTCCCAGCATCAGAATCAGAGGAATAACCCAGAACAGGGGCGGACAGGCCTGGAGAAGGATGACGGGGAGGAACAGCAGACCGTCGGCCCAGGGCGAGCGTCCCAGCAGCAGTCCCAAGGGGACCCCCAGAGTAAAGGCCAAAAGAAAGCCGGCGGCTGTGCGCACCAGAGTCAGAAGCAGTTCGTTCCAAGTCTCGGCCTGGGCCAAAGCCTGACCCAGACGGCTCAGAACATCGGTGAGCCAGGGGAAGATATCGGGGCTGAAGGTCAAAGAACCCACGGTGTAGAGCAGGGCACCCGCGCCTAATCCCAATAGGATTGTCAGCCATCCCGGCAGGGGTTTCATAACCTTAGGCTCCCTAATCCTGGAAGAAAAAATCGTCAGCCAGGGGCTTGGTTTCCCCGACGAGGGACAGGTAGGTTTGATACAGCCTGGCCGTCTCGGCCGGGTTGGGCATGTCGAACAAGGTGCGGGCCAAGCCCCGTTCCACCACGGCGGCCGGGAGGCCCAAGATCGGGGCAAACCGGACGGCGTACGCCTTTGGATCGGCTTTGACGGCAGCAACACTCTGCCGGTAGACGGTCAGGAAGGCCCGCAGAAAGTCGCTGTGGGCCGCAGTCCAATCTCTGCGGGCAATCAAACTGACTTGGGGAGCCCGTCCGTCTCCGTTGTTCAGCCCTGCCCAGGCTTCGGCAAAGGTAAACACTTCCACAGCGCCGTTCAAAAGCACCAGACGGCTGACCAGGGGTTCGGGCAGACAGGCACCGTCTACTTTTTTCTGCAGGAGCATGGCAACAGCTTGGGCCGGCTCGGCATAGTCAACCTTCACTTTGCCCACCAGACCCTTGGCCCTCAGCAAAGCCTGCAGCTGAAGGTCCAGTGGTCCTCCGGCCAGCGGTGCAACCAGGCTCTTTCCAGCAAAGTCTTCCAGTGTCTTGAGTTCCGGGTTCAGGGTCACCAGGCCGGAAACGTCCCAGACAGGGGTGGCAATCTGAACCAGCGGACCGCCGGCCTGGCTGTTCTTCACGGCCAAGGTGCTGCCGGTCAACAGAACCTGGCTCTTTCCACCAATCAGTTCGGCCAAAGCCAACGGGTGGTCATCAAACAAGGGAGTCGAAAGGGTGCTTCCTGCTATGGATCTGCCTTCCAGAGCCAGGAGGGGTATCGAGCTGACGGTTTTGGCGGCAGGGATCAGAAACGTCTGGGCGCAAGCGCCGGTGGTCAGAAGAACAGACAGCGATAGGAAAGCTAGGACACGTTTCATAAAGACACCTCGGTGGTCATGTTAGTGATTGCTAACTTGAGGGTCAAGGGGCCGTAACTGGAGGCTTGTTTTTCTTTTCATAGCGGCGGACCAGGACTTTATCAACCCGGTTTCCATCCATATCGACCACTTCGAAATAGAAGGTTTTCCAGACAAAGTAGTTGGCTGTGAGGGGAATGCGACCCAGGCGCTTGAGGATGAAGCCGGCCAGCGTATGGTACTCGCCTTTTTCTGCCTCCCATTCCTTTTCGCAGTCAAAGAACTTGGCGAAATCGCCAAAGGGAAGAACCCCGTCGACCAGATAGCTGCCGTCTTCCCGTTTGGTGATCTGCGGAGCGTCGGCGTCGGCAACGACAACCTCGCCAAAGAGCTTTTCCAGTATATTGCGAAGGGTCATAACGCCTTGAATGCCACCGTACTCGTCAACCACCAGCACCATTTTGACGTCTTTCTCTTTGAAAACACCCAGCACTTTCAACGCGCTGACACTGACAGGAACCACTACGGGCGGGGTGAGAAAGTCACTCAGGCTGGTGTAGCGGTCTTCGGCCATGGCCCCGAGCACACGACGCCCGTCGACCACTCCCACCACATTGTCCATTCCGCCTTCGCAGACGGGAAAGGCCTCGCATTCCGGGTTGTCGATGATGGTGCGCCGCACCTGTTCAAGGGTGTCGTCGCGCTCAAAAAACAACACATCGACACGTTGGGTGAGGTAACCGTGGGTTCCTTTTTCATCGAGAGTGAGCATGTTTTCAGCCAGGTTTTGTTCCACCTCATGGAACACTCCGGCATCCCGACCCTCCCGCAGCATCACCTTCAGCTCTTCCTCGGTCACGGGTGGGTCTTCGCTGGGGTGGATACCCAGCAGCTTCAGTGTCGCCTCGCTGGTCCAGGTGAGAAACCGTTCCAGGGGATAGAAAATAAAGCTGAAAAACCGCATGGGGTCGACCACCCCCGCCGCGATTTTCTCCGGGTTGGTGAGGGCGATGCGTTTGGGGATGAGCTCGCCGATAAAGACCGAGAGCAGGGTGATTGAAAGGACAACGATTCCCAAGGCGGAGGGACCAGCCCAGTCGGCAGGGATGTTCCAACCTTCAAAAACGGTCGTCAGATTTTCTGTGAGCGTGGCTTGGCCCAGGGCTCCTGTCAAAATCCCAATCAGGGTGATTCCCACCTGCATGGTTGAAAGGAAGGGACCAGGATGCTGAGAAATGGCCAATACCCGGGCATAACGGACCTGTCCGTCGTCGGCTTTCTGTTTCAGTTTTGACTTGCGCGATGACAGAATGGCAATTTCGGACATGGCAAAGAAGCCATTGAGGACCAGAAGAAGAAAAACCGTCGCTAGTTCGAGAGGAAGGTTGTCCACGGCGGAATTAGGCCCCGTGTTCCAGCGTCATTGCGTCAATCTCGGCTTCGTAATCGACACCGGGAATGGCAAAACCGTTCAACTGTAGAAAATCTTCTTCAAAGCCCTTCACATCGCACAGTTCTCGAAGGTTGTCGCCATTCACTTTGTCCCATAGCCCGGCCACTTCGGCCTGGACGGCGGGGGCCATTTCCCAGTCGTCAATGCGGATCAGCCCTGTGGCATCGATGGGAACGGGCTTACCGGTGTACAGGCGTTCGCGGAACAGACGTTCGATCTGCTCCACGCAGCCTTCATGGGTGCCGGCTTTCTTCATCACTTTATAGAGCAGGGAGATATACAACGAAACAGCAGGAATGACCGAACTGGCCCGGGTGACCAGGGCTTTGTTGACGCTGACGTAGGCCGAACCGCCCACCGAAGCCTTCAGCTTTGCTGACAGCGTATGTGAGGTGGCTTCCAGGTGCTCCTTGGCCTTGCCGATGGTGCCGGAACGGTAGAAGGGGTAGGTGACCTGCGGTCCGATGTAAGAGTACGCCACCGTGGTGAACCCCTTGGCCAGCACACCGGCTTTTTCCAGGGCATCGATCCACAGTTCCCAGTCCTCGCCCCCCATCACCTTCACGGTGGCGGCGGCCTCTTCCTCGGTGGCAGGCGTCACCGTCTGCACCTTGATTTCGCCTTTGAACGGGTCGATGCTCTTGGCGGTAAAGTCCTGACCCAGGGGCTTGAGCACCGAACGGTGCTGAATGCCGGTGGCGGGGTCGGTGCGGACGGGGCTGGCCAGCGAATACACGACGAGGTCCACGGTTCCCAGGTGTTCCTTGATAGCGGCCGTGACCTGGGCCTTGATTTCATTGCTGAAGGCGTCACCGTTGAAACTCAAACTGAACAGCCCCTGCTTCTTGGAAGCCTTGTCGAAAGCGAGGGTGTTGTAATAACCGGCGGTTCCTGGCCCCTTTTCACTTCCGGCCTTTTCAAAGGCAACCCCGATGGTTTTGGCCCCGGCACCGAAGGCCGCCTCGATCCGGGTGGCCAGGCCGTACCCGGTGGACGAACCAATCACCAGCACGTTCTTGGGGCCGTTGTTCACCTTACCCTTCGAGCGGACGTACGCGATCTGCCTTGCCACGTCAGCGGCGCATCCCACCGGGTGAGAATTGAGGCAGATGTTGTTGATGATCTTGGCCTTGATAACCATAAAACCTTCCTTGAAGCCGTCAGCACAGCTGCGACGGTAAAACTTTGGTCAATTATGGTGGGAGAGCGGGCCGGGAGTCAACGGAAGGGGCTCGGTGCTGTCAGCTGTTCCAGTTCGGTCAGAAGCCGCAAAGCCTCATCACGGCCGGAGCCGCACATACCCGGTTCAGGCTTCAGCGAGCTACAGACCGCAGGCCGCTCGGGAAGTCCCCACAAACGGCATCGCATCATCCCGTCCAGATGCGGGCAGGGCACAAAGGCGGCCTTGCTGAGGGATGAAATGGAAGGAATGATGCAGCATGCCCCGCACTCAGGGCGACAAGTCACTTCTTGATCGACATCAGGACGCGTTCGAGCACCTTTTCGCGGTCGAGGGGTTTGACGATGTAGTTCTTGGCACCCTTGATCAGGGCGTCTTTCACCAGATCTTGTTTACCCAGCGCGCTGACCATGATGACGCGTGCTTCGGGATCAAATTCCACGATCTTTTCGAGGGCTGTGACGCCGTCCATTTTGGGCATGGTGATGTCCATGGTGACAAAGTCGACGTTGGGAAACAGTTCTTTGTACTTTTCAACGCCGGCTTCACCGTCGGCTGCGGTGCCGACAACCTCGAAGCCTTCGCTGGTGAGAATCTGCCCAATCTGCTTGGTGACAAACATGGAATCGTCAACAACCAGGACGCGGTACGGTGTACCGTCTTCCTTTTGACCGTCAGGGTTCTTAGCGTTTATCGTAGGGAAATCGACTTTGGTCTTCATACTGTCTCCTGAAGAGCAGACTCTGGGATGAGTGTAACGGATGAAAATGCGTTCATCAAGGGTTTTCGCCTGTTGTCACGACGGGGAGCACCGGGTCGAGCGCTTTGCGGGTGGCAATAAAGGTGGTGGCGATGGCCCAACCGATAAAGAGCCCCCCCTCAGCCATCCAAAGCGTGCGTCCGGTAAGTGTCAACGCCATCGTCAGGGCTGAAAGCAGAATAACGGCAGACATGGCCGCAATGGCGCGCTGCTTGGACCGCCGGGTCAGGCCGCCTTGCACCCAGAGCTCGTGAACGTATTTGCCCAGTACTTTATGGTTGACAATCCAGTCATGAAGCCGTTTTGAGCTGCGGGCAAAAAACCAGAGCGCCAAAAGCAGGGGGCCGGTCGTTGGAATGACGGGCAAAAAGATTCCCACCACACCCAAGCCCAGGAAAAACAGCCCGAGGGCCATGTTGACGACGCGCATTTTATTAGGATAACGGTAAACTACTTCTTCTGACAAGGTGGGGCAACAGGATTAAGATCAATCCATGAGACTCACCGTTCCTGCCAACTACGATGCTGCCATTCTCCCCCAGCTCAAACAGTATGGAGCTTTTGAACTGTACGGAAAGCTCCCCTTTGATATTACGGGTGGGGGACGACCTTCCTACATGGCAACAGCCCTCAGTAAAAAGGGTTTGGCTTCGTACATCGATGCCGTTCATAAAAACGGTCTCGAGTTCAACTACCTGATGAACGCAGCCTGCTTCGGCAACGAAGAGTGGACCCGTCCTTTCCACAGAAAGCTCGATGCACTTCTGCATTGGCTGACCGACCTTAAAGTTGAAACGCTGACCATTTCGGCACCCTACCTGGTTCAGATTGTCAAAAAACGGTTTCCGCACTTTAAGGTCAAAGTAGGCATTTACGCCCAGGTCGACACCGTCAAGCGGGCCCGCTACTGGGAGGATCTGGGGTGCGACACCATCAACCTCGAGTCATTTTCCATCAACCGCGACTTTGAAACTCTGATCAAGATCCGGCAGGCGGTGAAGGCCGATTTGGTGCTGATTGCCAACCACTTTTGCCAGCCCAACTGCCCCTACCAGATTCAGCATCAGAACGGTCACGCCCACGCCAGCGGGCTCAACCCCAGTTTCTACATCGATTACCCGCTGATGCAGTGCCAGAAGAACCGGCTGACCCACAAGGAACTGTTCATCACGGCCGGGTGGATCAGGCCCGAGGATATTCACCGCTACGAAGCCATCGGTTACCAGACGTTCAAGCTGCTGGAGCGCAACATTCCCAGCGATGTGCTGGTGGAACGGGCCCAGGCCTACCACGAGCGGCGGTATGAGGGGAACCTTGCCGATTTGCTGCTTTCGTGGGGTTTCAAAAAGCGTCCGCCGAAGTTCAGCCCCGTGCACATGTTGCGGGCGTTTCGTTTTTGGAAGATGCCCCTGGGGCTGGCTCCTACGGCGCTGCAGTTTATGAAGGGGCAGGGCATGCTGCTGTATACGCAGGAGAAGAACCCTGTGCACATTGATACCCGTGCCATCCCGGCAGATTTTCTCGACCGCTTTCAAAGGGGCAACTGCAATATGCAGGACTGTACGGCCTGCGGTTATTGCGGCAGGATCGCCGAAAAGGCCGTCACCATCGACCCGGCCTTTTTGGACCAGATTTTGCCTGTGTATGAGAAACTGGAGAACACTCTGGTTTCAGGGAGGTTCTAATGGACAGAAGCACACCCGAAGCCCAAGGCGTCC
>JAIFLN010000160.1:28692-35294 GCA_020049045.1 Spirochaetota bacterium
GGGTGGTGGAACCCCTATGCGGCCGATCGGCGGCATCTGCTGTTCTCGCTGACCAAAAGTTTCACCTCGACGGCCATCGGGCTGGCCATCGGCGAGGGCCGACTGGGGCTTGATGACCCCGTGGTGAAGTTTTTCCCCGGCGTCGCCCCCGCCAAGCCCTCGCGGCATCTGGCGGCGCTCACCGTCCGGCATCTTCTGACCATGAGTACAGGCCGGCTCACCGACAGCACGGGTGACGGCATGTCGGACCCCCAGGGCGACTGGGTCAGGGGATTTTTCCGTCGGCCGTGGCTGGAAGCTCCAGGCCAGCCCTTCGTCTATGATACCGGTGCCAGCCATGTGCTGGGTGCCATTGTGCACAAGGTAACCGGCGAGGACCTGCGGGATTATCTGACACCGCGCCTGTTCAAGCCCCTGGGCATCGAGACTCCCGATTGGGAAACCGACCCGCTGGGCCGTCGAACAGGAGGATTCGGGCTGAGCCTGAGCACCGAAGACATTGCCAAGTTCGGCCAGTTGCTGCTTCAACGGGGGCAGTGGCAGGGGAAAACTCTGGTTTCAGGCGATTGGGTGGATCTGGCCACCTCGAAGCAGGTGGACAACGCTCAGTTTGCGCCGAGCCAGAGTGCCGACAATCGAACCGGGTACGGCTTTCAGTTCTGGCAGTGCCGCCACGACGCCTACCGGGCCGACGGTGCCTTCGGTCAGTTCTGCGTTGTTCTGCCGGCACACCAGACTGTCGTGGCCTTTACCGCCGCCACCGAAGATGCCCAGGGTGTTCTCGACCTGATTTGGACCCGTCTGTTGCCCTGCCTCCAGGAAGGGACACTGGCACCCGACCCCGAAGCAGCCAGGGTTTTGGGTCGGCGGCTGGCCGGACTGCGGCTGGCCCCGCCCCAAGGAGAACGGACTTCGGACCTTGAGGCTCGGATGGCAACCCGCCGCTTTGTGCTCGAAGCCAACCCTGGAGGCTACAAAGAGGTAAGGTTTGCCTTTGACGCCCAGAAGCTGATCCTGATCGTGGTTGATCGCCGGGGAACCCACCAGGTGGAGGCCGGGCGCGGAGACTGGTGCGAGTCTTCCACCGATCTGTTCCTTCCCCCTGTGATGACCGACCCCAAGACCGGTCTGGCGGCCGTTCCCATGGTATCGGCTTTTGCCTGGTCCGGCCCCCGAACCTTGAGCCTGGTTTGCCGCAGAATCGAGACCCCCTTCTATCACAGCCTGAAGGTCTTGTTCGAAGGCGGCCGGATCTGCATCGAGGTGAAGGCGAATGTGGCCTTTGGTCCCAAGGAACTGCCGCGCTTGGTGGGGGTCGAGCGGCGGGTCTAGGCGTTTAGTCTGGAGTTTTTTTCTCGTGTTTTTTGGCGAGGTACCGGTAGGCTTCCCTGGTTCGCAGCTCGCTCTCGGCCGAGCTCCGGAAGGGTTGCGAGGGAGCAGCCGGCTTGGACCAGGGACGGCTTTGCGCCTCCCACCACTCCACAAACAGCTGGCGTGCCGAAGCCAGTTGCCCCAACGACAGGCTGCGCCACCCCAGTTCGATCAGAAACAGCACAACGGCCAGGCCCAGAAGAGCATTGCGCAGTCCGACGGGCTTCCAGCTCCACTGCGGTGGGGGCGGAGCCGGTTGGCTCAGGGGCTGAAGCAGCCCGCCGGTACCTGAGGAAAGGCGTCCCAGTCCTGCCCAGTCGGCTCCTCCCTGAGCCAGTTCAGCCCCGGCAGGGTTCCAAACCCAGCCCCAGGTTCTTGCAAGACCGGACTGCTCTGTCACGGTTACCAGCTGCAGTCCCGCCGAGGCGAGGGGCAGGGTGGCTTCGTACCGTCCCGGGCCGGTTTCTGACAGCGGGTAGGTTTGCCCCTCGTGACTGGCTGCCAAGGTGGCCCCTGTGCGCAGCTGACCCACTTTGTCGATGGCTTCGACCACCACCCTGACGACCCCCGCCGAAGCCGAAAGTTCCAACCCCAAGGTTTTGTCACGGGCTGAGGTTTCAAGACTCCGCACCACCTGCCCCCAAAAACGGTTGTACTCCGGGCGCCCCGACCAAGGGGTCATCCATCTTAGGCCTGAGTCGGAGGCGAAGACGGCAACCCGCCCCGCCCCGTAGCGCCAGTCGGCGTACAGGGGGTCCCGACCGCCGTCAGGGCGCTCCACCCCCCATTTGACCCGGGCCAGAGCCTTGGCCCGGGTCACCAGGTACCCCAGAACCGGTGGCGGTTCGGTCCCCAGGTCGAGGGCGGGGTCCCTACCCGAAACCAGCGGGGTGAACTGGCCTTCCTGCACCAGGTCCCGGGTCATCCGTACGGTCTCTTTGTGAAGAATGGCAGGGATGTCAGAGCCGGTGGCCCGATAAAAGACCCCGTCCTCGGCGGCCAGTTCGGTTAGGAGAGCTTCGTTGATGTCGTTGCCGATGCCCAGCACCGTCATGCTGACCTGAGCCGCCTTCATCGTCTGTGTGAATTCACGGAAGAACTCCGCTTCCCCTCCCGTTTGTCCGTCGGTGAGCAGAATGACGTGACGTTTGACGGGGCCGGCGTGGCCGAAGGCCCGCACGACTTCCTCGAGCGCCTTGGTAAGGTCGGTGCCGCCTCCGTCCGAAAAGGTGTCAAGGGAGGCCAGGATGGCTTTTTTTTCCGACAGGGGAGTGAAAGGCAGGACCCAGGAGGCCTCAGTGTCGAACTGAAGAATACCCACCTCGTCTTGCGGGGTCAGCTCTTCGATCGAGGCTGCCACACCGCCGACAGCCGCCTGGAGTTTGGAGGTTTCGCCCACGTCCTCGGACATGGAACCGGAATGGTCGACCACAAACAGCAGCCTCGAGCGGGTAAACTGCAGCCTCTGCCGGTTGTCCGTCTGAACGGGAAGCAGGTCTTCGAGCAGCGAGGTGTAGTATTCTCCCCGCCCCAGCGAGGAGGAACCACCGATCACCAGCAGACCGCCGCCGCCGGCCACCCAGTCGCGCAGCTGCCTCTGTTGTTCCAGTGTCAACGAAGGTGCGGGAACATTGTCCAGGACAACGGCGGAAAACTCCTGGTACCCCCCGGCGGTTGCGGGCAGCCCTTCAGGGTTGCGAACGACGACGGGAAGGCCTTGTTTCTGCAGAGCCTGGCTTAACGCGGTCAGTGATCCAGGACCTCGGATCACCAGGATGGAAGCCTGGCCCTCGACAGTGAGGAACCCTGAGGCACCAGCGGAAGGCAACGGCCCCTGCGTATCCGTCACCGCAACCTCGAGGATTCTGGTTCCCGCCTCTCCTGAGGCCACAAAGAAATCCGCGCTGGTGGTTCCAGGGGAAAGTTCCAGAGTTCGGGTTTCCTGCACCACGGCATCGACCGCAAGCGTCAGTGTTACCACCCGGGGCTGGTCGGTCCACGCCTGCCAGCGGACCAGGGCCTTTTCTCGGGGGCGGGCTGCCGGTGCTTCCAGGCCCAGAGCTGTCACACCTCCTGCCTGGCGACCCACCGGAACAGCGGAAACCGGAAACCGCCGAGCCGCCCCCACCCAATCGTCGGGCCCACCGCCGATATTGGCCCTGCCGTCCGAGAACACCAGCTGCGAGGAGGTTCCTGGCTCGCCGGTCAACAGCTGGGCTCCGGCTGCAAGACCAGCGCCGATGTCGGTGCCTTCTTCGGACCCGGCCGACGCCAGCCTGGCCGATTCCAGTGCGGTTCGGGCTTGGTCGCGGGGGAGAAGGCCTGAGAGGACCTTGGGAACCCCGGCAAAGGAAAGCAGAGCCACCCTGTCGCTGGGAGCCAGACGGTCGAGGAACCGCAGGGCAGACTGGCGCTCCTGTTCGATCAGCTCGGGCCCGAGGCTGGCCGAAGTGTCGAACAGCAGGGTGAGGTTGCGGTCGGCTGTCGGCCAGGGCAGCGCCAAGCCCACCAGTACCAGGAAGGCCGCCGCCAGACTTGCTGTTCGTAAAATGGCCAGGTTGGGGTTGGCCCGGGGAGAAAACCTTCCGTTCCAAAGCCGCCATTCCAGCACCAGGAAAACCAAGGCCGCAAGGATGAGGCCCAGACCCAACGGCAGAATCTGCACCTGGTACAAGGTCGGCGGGGTGGTGGGCTGGGCTTCGGCGGTTGCCAAAGCTCGGGGGGCCGTGTCGGATTCCCCCGCCGGTAAATGGCTTACCAGAACACCCGTTTCGTCCCCATCGACCCAGGTAAACGTTCCTGCCTGCCGCGCGGTCAGTTCCCAGAGGGTGCCCCGCCGAACCGCTTCGAGAGCCGTTGCCGCTGCACTGGCTGAAGCAACCTTCCAGCCATCGCCACCGGCACGCAACGCTGGTTTTCCCACCCTGAGGCTGGTTGCCAGCGGGTTGTCCTCTTGAGGCACCAGCGCCTGCCTCAAGTTGTGCATCAGCACCGGCAGTACCGGCGTCAGGCCGAGGTTGGAACCCCGGGTGTCGAACCCCAGAACCAGGAACCTCGCCCCCTCTTTCTCCCAGGTAGCGGCGATGGGCCACCCCCCGGCTTCGGCCAAGACGGTGGCACCGGGTTGAACCACCAAGCCCCGGCCTGCTCTGACGGTCACGCTGTTCCACGGCACCCAGCGGGCGAGGTGGTGCGTGCCGGAGCCCGAAACGACACCCGAGACTTCGGGTCCCCAGAAAACCGGAGCTTCGGGGGGCAGCACACCGAAGGTGACGAGGTTGCCCTTCCAGCCGGGGGGCAGCCGATCTTCGGCCACAACCAGGTCCCAGGGGGCCTGAGGGGCAAACTCAGCGCCCGGAAAGGCTGCCCGCAGGAAGGGGTCCGCCGCACCGAATTGCAGCACGCGGACCCGCCGGGAAGGCTCTGCTTCGAACAAAAACTCGTCATCGGCAGCCAGGGCATCGGCATGGTTTTCGATCCGGACCCGCCACAAGGCTCGCTCGGCACCAGGGTCGGAGAGGTTCCATTCCAGTACGACGGTTCCTGCGGCCAGGGTCTCCTCCCGCTGGGCCACCGGCGAACCTTCGCGGCTCAAGGTCAAGGTCACCTTGCGGGGTTCCTCGAATCCGTTGAAGACCGTGATCCTCGCTTGAGGCCGGGGAACCGCTGCCAACCGAAGGTCGGTGATTCCCAAGTTGGGTGCTTCCTGGGCAAACGGCAGCGACCTCCAGCGACCCCCGAAGACTTTGGCCAACCGGCTGCCCCCCTGGTCCACCCCGCCGTCGCTGGCCAGAACCCCCGACCACACCCCAGGGTGGGTTTGAACCCACGCTTCCAACGTCTCGGCCGCTTCCTTTTCCAAAAAGGCCCCGTCGCCCGCCGTTACCGAATTCAGATAGGCTTCGAGACCCGCTCCATCGGCGGATTCAAAGAGTTGGGAGGAGCCGGCAAACACTGCCACAGGCGTGTTGTCTGTCTGGTCCTTGTAGTCCGCCAGAACGGCCTCACCGGCCCGTTGCATCCGTGTGCGTTCCTGACCCGGCTCGCGGGCTTTCATGCTGGCCGAGGTATCCAGAACGTAGAGGGTTCCTGGAAGCCGGGGTGCCGAGGTGGTCCACAATGGCCCTGCCAAAGCCAGCACGAGGGCCGTGATCGCCAGCAACTGAAGCACCAGAAGCAGCAGCGAACGCCAGCGCAGACGCGATCCTCCTTCGTTGACTTGAACCAGGCGGTGCCAGAGAAACGTCGAAGACACGGGCTGACGGCGGAACCGCATGCGCAGAAAGTAGAAGAAGGCTGCCAGAAGCCCCGCTGCCAGAAACCCCAGGGCCAGAGGTGCCGCCAGACTCAGCATACCAGACCCGCTTTTTTGAGGACGTCGAGGAACAGCCTTGGCAGGGGGGTGTCGGACCGTACCAGGACGTACCCCAGGCCCCCAGCCCGGCACTGGGCGTTGACCTCCGAAAGCCACTGCCCGATTTCCGATTGGTACCGGTCCAAGGCCGGGGCATCCAGATGCAGGGCCGCTTCTTCACCCGTTTCCTGGTCTACCAAGGTCACTTCACCCCGTCCTGTCGGTTGAAGCTCTTCGGGAGCCAGGATCTGCAGCACATGGGCTTCGCACCCTGACGCCGTTAAACCCGCCAGTACCGGCGACCAGTCGGGGTGCAGAAGATCGGTGAGCAGAACCGCCAGGCAGCGGCGTCCGTACCGGGCCGCGAATTCACGAACGCAAGCCAGGGGCTGACCCTCGTCACCGGGTTGCATCCGGCGGATCCGGTCGGCAATCAGCGGGACGGCCCGCTGTCCCCGCAGCGGGACCGTGACCTCACGCAGGTCGGCACCCCAGGCCAAGACCCCGGCCCGGTTGCCTGAGGAAAGGGCAATGCCCGCCAGAACGGCGGCCATTCTCTGTGCCTGCAGGAACTTGGAAGCCCCGCCGTAGGCCATGGACCGGCTCAGCAACTTGCGGAGCCGCAAGAAGATGGTCCAGTCGACGTGCCGGATATCATCACCGGGGGCGTATTCGCGGTAGTCGGCAAATTCAATGCCGCCCCCCAGGGCCGGGCTCCGCTGTTCCCCGGTGGTCTGGCCCGCCGCACGGCGTTTGACCGAAAGGGTGAGGCGACGGATCAGTTCGAGGTCAGCCGGCTGCAGCAGTGTCTCCACCGCGCGTTACTCCGCTCGCAGTACGGCGGGCCAAGGCTTGGCCTTTTTCACCGCTTCGACCA
>JAIFLN010000111.1 GCA_020049045.1 Spirochaetota bacterium
AAGTACGGCACCACCAAGGACTATGTGCTGAACCTGGAAGTCGTTCTGGCCAATGGCGATACGTTCTGGACCGGGGTCAATACCCTCAAAAACGTCATGGGCTACAACCTGACCCAGCTGTTCGTCGGCAATGAGGGAACTCTGGGGGTCATCACCAAGGGGGTGTTGCGCCTGATTCCCAAACCCCGCCACGAGCAGCTGCTGATCGCCTCGTTTTCGGACGTCGGGGCCAGTTCCGAAGCGGTCAATGCCATCCTCGGTGCCGGCATTGTTCCCTCGGCCATCGAGTTTATGGAACGCAACGCCCTGCTGGCGGCTCAGGCGTATACCAAGCTGAGCTTTCCTGAGGTGCGGCCTACCACACAGGCGCATCTGATCATCGAGTTCGATGGCATGGACGCCGGGGTGGTGACGGCCGATGCCCGCCAGGTGGAGGCTCTGCTGAAGGCCCGGTTCCCCTCCCTGGAATACGTCCTTACCGCCGGTGATGAAAAGCAAAAGGACGACATTTGGAAGCTGCGCCGTTCCGCGCTGGTAGCGGCCAAAGCCCGCTCACACTGCAAGGAAGAAGACATTGTCGTGCCCCGTTACGACCTCCCCCAGGTTGTGCGTCTTCTCGAAACGATGAAACAGAAGCACCGCCTGGAGTTCATCGCCTGGGGCCACGCCGGCGATGGCAACCTGCACATCTGTCTGATGCAGGGAAGCCATACCCGCGAAGCCTTCGAGGCCCTCTGCGTTCCGTATCTGGACGAACTGTTTCAGGAGATTTGCGGCACACTGAAAGGCTCGGTGACCGGGGAGCACGGCGTCGGTTTTGTTCAGCGGAAGTTTGTAGCCGACTCGGTGGATCCTCTTGCCGTGGCCGTGATGCGCTCCATCAAGGGGCTGCTCGACCCCAATGGAATTCTGAACCCGGGCAAGATTTTTGTTTAGTGAAGAGGTGCGACTAGCTTCGCCAAGGCCTCGTCAAAGGTGAGCACCTGGGTAGACAGGATTCGGCTTTCGGCAAACAGGAGAGCGTCCACAATATCGATGGAGCGGTACCCATAGGTCTCTAGAGCGAGCCGTACGACCTCGCGGTTGGAAAAGTCGAACTGAGGTCGCGAAACCAGCGCGGTCAGGGTGGCTGCAATCTCCTGCCGACCGACACCATAGACTTTGGCCAGAACGTAAACGACCTCACATAGAACTTCATTCCTCAGGGACAAGCGGTTCGTTGAATCGATGATGGCTCGGGCGCGTTCCGAAAGCACCGGATGGTCATCGAGCAGGTACCGCAGGATGACGTTGGCATCAATGAGCGGGGCGTTCGGCAACGGAATCTCCCCAGGCATCCTGTTCGCGGCCCCAGAGGTCCGGATTGGACCACTTCTTCAGGGCGCCTGCCAGAGAGGGCAGGGGCATTGGTTGGGCTTCTTCGGACTCCAGACGGGCTTTTAAAGTCTCCAGGACGAGCGAGTTCACCGAGGTTTGCCGGCGTCGCGCCAATTGCTGCAGCCGTTGCTTCTGGGTGGGATCCAAGTCGATGGTCAAGCGCGTTCTCATGGTGACATTTTATGGTCCATGGTGACAGGTGTCAATCATGGCCCCTTCAAGAAGACATCCGGGGGATGAAACGAGAAAAGGAAACCCGCTACGAGGCCGCGATGAAGGCCCATCTTTCCAAAGCACCCTCCGTCCTGAGCGATGGTCAAGGTTACCCCAGCCGCGAGAGTCTCTATGACCGATAAGAGGACCTCAATGCCGGGCAGGTGTACTTTGGCATTCAGGTGATCAATCCGTTTCTGGGGGAGTAACGATGCCATTTTGCCTGTGTCGGGAATCTCACTACTTCAGCGTTACCCCAGGCGGGGCCTCCCAGTTCAGAACAACAATTTTTCCCTGGCGGCGTTCCCAGGTGACCTTCAAAACTCCCCCGGGGACGGGAAGCTCGATGTGACAGTTCTGCAGGCCCCGGGGAGCAGGGTCGAGGACGAACTCTGTCCACCCTGGCTTGGTCGGTTTTAAGCCGCCCAGATACCGAGGAAACAAGTAGGCCGGGGCACTGCTCCAGCCATGGCAGGTGGATGGTGGTATGTGTTCGGCCATATAGGAAGGGCAATTGACCGAGAACTGGTAGGGAATGGCGGTTCGGGGTGAACCGACCACGAAAGTCTCCCACCACGTTTGGGCACCGCGCCGGGCCATTTCTCCCCAATAGGCGTCACTCTTCGCCAAAGCCATTTCGGTTCGTCCTTGCTCAAAAAGAACTTCCATAAGAAAGGATAGCATATAGGCTGACTGGATGGGCACCGCTTCGGGCGTGGCCAGCAAACAGTCCAGAACCGCAGGAACCTCGGCGGCAGGGACGATTCCCGCATGAATGGCCAGCACATTGGCCTGCCACGAAACCGAGGCCGAGGGTTGAGTTCCGTTCAGACCATCGACAAACACGGGAAGGGTTGGGTGACGAAGTTGGGACTGAAAGCCCGCACTGGTCCGCTGAGCACCGCGCGATAAAAGCGCGACCACGCCACCACAAGGGCGGCATTGGTGCTAGTATCTGCGTCGCTGTTGTCGATGGGGGCCCAGTCGGTGAAACACCACCAGCCCTTTCGCAGGCAGTTTCGCACCAGACCGTCGGAATCTTTTTGCGACTCGAAGAACTCGACGACCTTCCATAATCCCGGCAGGGTTTCGAGGAAGAATTCGCGGTCGGCCGTTCGTTGCCAGTACTCACACACCCAAAGGATGAACCAAGCGTTGAAGCCGGGAATGGCGAAGTTGTTCTTTTGGGGGCCGGTGGCAGGAATGGTTCCGTCCGCATGCGGAATGCGAAGAAACTGGCGGATCTCATGCTGGGTCAGGGCCGTCTCGCCAAAGCACCAGAAGCCGACCTGACCCATAATGCGGGAATCGGCAACCCACGATTGGGTTTCGCGGGTGATCGAGCCTTCCCAGTTGTCGCGGGCGGAAAGCTGCACGGTGTAACGGCTGATCTGGGCGACGGTGTTCAGATCCTCGCGGTCGCAGTGAAAAACCCCAACTGGCTTGAGGGGGTACTCCCAGGTACGTAGCTTGACCGAGGCCAAGAAGCAGGGCGAATCCGAACCATTGAACGACACCCTCAGGTAGCGAAACGCCCGGGTCATGAACGGGGACAGAACGTGGGACCCTCCATCGAGGATAAAGGTGTCCGTGCGGGCTAGGTCGAGGGTTTCGCCGTACCAGAGGCTGAGGGAACCGGAACTTCCCCCCGAAATCTGCAGGGTGGGCCAGCCGACGATAGGCTTGCCAAAATCAAACAGGAGGGCCGGGAACGATCCGGGAGTGGTGGCATCGATGAGAAACCCTGCACCCTGTTGCTCCAACCGCCCTTTCATGGGTTCAAAGCTGAAGTCCTGATAGTTCACAGGATGGCTGACGAGGTGGGGAATGTCGCGCGGCAACAACGTACCGAAATCCAGACGGCGGTTCAGAATCATGCGCGGCGTAGTCCACGACGAATCGTCAAACCCGGTCGTCTTCCAGTCGCGAGGTTCCTTGGTCAGATCGACGATCTCGTGGTAGCCATTCCACAGGCTTTGACGCATCGCCTCGCGGGGTCTTGAGGGCGGCAGCAGACACTTCCATCCTTTTGTTCTGCCAGTGGAAACAGTCCTGAGCGTATTGCCTTGGGCATCCAGGAAGCGCACCTGACAAAGAAACCCGGCCCGGCCTTTGTTATGCTCGGTCATGATAGGGGTATTTTCGCCTAGGCAATAGGCCGTGGCCCACAACACCGAGGCGCTGTGGCCGCTGGGCCGATCAACCGCATACGAGTCCAAAAAGGGAAAGGCGTCGATGCCCAAGAGGTATTTCGACGAGGCGCTCGCGTCAATGCGTGCCCGAACGGCACCGGCCGGCCATTTCAGTTCGATCCGAAAATACGCAAAAACATTGGTCGCCCGCCTGTCCAGGTCGGGCCAAATCCACAGGGCTGCCGGTACTTGCTTCATAACGTAAACTCCTCAAGCAACCGCAGGTAGATCCGGTAGTTCTCCATCGAAACATCGGGAGGGGTCTGATGGTCTACCGAGGGCAGAAAGCTGCCCCTTTGGATGGCCGGACGCAGACGTTCAAACTCCCGGCGCATGGCGGTCTCGCCGAGCTTCATCACCAGCTTGTCGAAGCCTCCCAGGAAGAAGAAGTCCGGGTAGGTTTGCTGCAGGGCAAACACATCGACGCCCGACTGGCATTCCAGCGGCAAAATCCCTTCCACCCCGGCCTCGATGAACCAGGGGACGGCCCGGGTGATGTCGCCGTCGGAGTCAACGATGATGGGAATGCCGCGCTCCTTGAGCGCAGGAGTGACCTTGAGGTACCACGGCGTCAAAAACTCGCGGAAGCACTCCTGTGAGATCATGGGGCCGAGGTTGTAAGACATGTCTTCGGCAAAGGTCATAAAATCGGGGGTGCCGTGGAGGCAGACCTCGTCGATGACCCGCAGGTGAAAGGCCGTGAGGTCGGCGTTGATCTGGTTCATCAGCTCTGGTTCGTCGTAAAAGGCCAACAGATGATTCTCGATACCCAGCAATTGCCGGGGAAACCAAAAGAAGCCTTCCAAGGTGAACCAGACGGCAGGACCGCCCGCCTCTCGTTCAAGGTACCACCGCTTCAGCTTTTCCTGATCGACGGCAGGTTCGGGGAACAGAAACGGACGAAGGGCGGTATACTCCTGCAGCGTCGATACCAGGGGTGCTCCGTGGTGGGCTGGTGCGGGGCAGCGCGGCTTTTTGTGCGACACCCAGAGCTGGCGCAGCGGGTCGAGGCCCCAGAATGCATGGATGTCTTCTTCCACCCTATGGCCCGGTTGCAGAACTTCGGGACACGGATTCGCTTCGGCGGCCCAGCGGTTGAGGGTCTTGTCCCACCAGGTGGCCCATTCGATGCGGGGCAGGCGGTCCAGGGGCTGGCGTTGAAAAAAGGCTTGAAACCGTTGGTGGGACGTCATGACAGAAACTCCTTTGCAAAAAGAGCCTAGCCTGCCCGAAGGGCAATCTCTATGGTAATATTGTGCAATACCAAGGCGATATTGACCAAAATGCCCGAGCACCTCGAGATTACTGACCGTTTTCCCACGCTCAAGACTATTGGCCTCGCAGTCGAATACTTTCCGCGTTACGTCAATCAAGGTGCCCACACGGCGCATACCCACGCCCACGTCGAGATGACGCTGGTGTTATCGGGGCAGTGTCGGAGCCTTGTCGCCGACCAGGAGTTCGTCCAAAAGGCCGGCTCGCTGAGCGTGGTCAATTACGGCCAGACCCACCGCATTCTGACCGACCCTTCGGGAGCCGATCTGTTCAACGTTTACCTCGATGCTCGCACCTTTCAGTTTCCCGAACTCCCCGATACCCTGGCACCTTACTTGGTTTCGTGGGTACCCATTCACCCCGCGTTCGTGCATGAGCAAAACCGCTGCCTGATCTTCGACTGGGGCGACCCGACCCGGATGCAAGAGCTCCTGCACCTGGTGCTCCGGGAACAGACCGAGAAGGGTGCCGCCTACCAAACCGCCATGC
>JAIFLN010000175.1 GCA_020049045.1 Spirochaetota bacterium
TACGACAAGTAGGCTGTGAAGTCTCCGGGGGTAAGAGAGCCCTCCATAACGGCTTTCCCGCCAAAATACAACAGCATCAGACCCGAAATTCCCGCCAGAGCCGTGATGATGGGAAAGAAGAAGCCCCACAATTTGACCAGCTCCATATTGGCCTGCCGGAACTTGCGGTTGGCAGCAAGAAACCGACTGTCAACGTGAGCTTCCTGGGTGAAAGCCTTGATGACCCGGTTGCCCGTGAGGTGCTCCTGCACAAAGTTCGACAGGCCTGAGTACTCTTCCTGCACCTTTTTGAAGCGCTGGCCTACCATTCCCCCGAAAGTCAGGATCAGCACTGTGATGACGGGAAGCGGCGATACAATCAGCAGTCCTAACATCGGATTCTGAACAAAGAGAAGGATGAGGATGGATCCCGAAAGGAAGAGGGCGTCGGTGAGTGCCACCAGGGCCATGCCGATGGACTGGCGGACGGCTTCGAGGTCATTGGTGGCACGTGCCATCAGGTCGCCCGTCTTCTGCCTGGCATAAAAGGAAGGAGGCAGTGTCAGAAGGTGGTCGACCAGTTTCTGTCTCAACTCCATTTCAATTCGCCGTGAAGCTCCGATGATAAAGAAGCGCCATCCGACGCGCCCCAGGGCAATGAACAAAGAGATTAAAAGGATGGTCCCGACGACTGCGAGGATGAATCCGCGGTCGGGCTGCCCGGCAGCCAGATGGTTGACAGCGGCTTTAAGCCCCTGGGGTATCAGCAGCTGTCCGGTATTGGCGACCAGGAGACACAGCAGTCCAAAGAAGTAAAAATGTGCCCAGCGGCGCAATGAGGGAACGAGTGAGGCAAAGGTTCTGAACACGATGGAACCAATATATCGGAAAATCCCTTCAAGGACAGCATTTCTCCTTGACAGAAAGGCTTAGGTTTTGATATTTTCTCTAGCTGTTGTAATACATTATCTTTCCTAGAGGTGAAATCCTTGGCCAATTCCCGTTCCGCCAAAAAGCGCATCCGCCAGAACCTGACCCGCCGTACTGCCAATAAAGCATACCGGAGCATGGTTCGCACGACTGTCAAGACCTTCGAGACCCTCGTCAAGAGTGCCGATGCTGTGACTGCTGGCGAAAAGTTTGTGAAAGTTCAGAAAGTCCTGGACACCGCTGCCCGCAAGGGCCACGTCCATAAGAACACCGTTGCCCGCAAGCTGTCGCGCCTTTCCAAACGTCTCGCAGCCAAGGCCTGAGCCTTCTACCTTTCCCCTTGAGGAGTTCTTGTGTCTACCCCCAAGTTGACCAAGGCCGAGATCATCGAGGCCATTTTCGAAAAGACGCAAGTCAACCGAAAGACCATCCACGCGGTGGTCGACCAGTTTTTTGACGAAGTCAAACTGGCGTTGATGGAAGACAGAGTCGTCGAGCTCCGTGGTTTTGGAACGTTTGAAATTCGGACCCGCAAGGGTCGCGAAAAAGCACGCAATCCGAAAACCGGTGAAGTTGTGCCGGTTCAAAATCATGGTGTGACCGTGTTCCGTCCCGGTAAAGACCTGAAGAAGAAGACCTGGGAACTTCGGGAGTAGTCCTGGTTCTCTTGCAGGATCTAGCCCTTCTACTCTTTGGGGTGGGCCTCTCGGTCCTATCACAGCCCAATGAATGGTTTCCCGAAGGCTGGGGAATCTTGGGCTTGGTTTCGCTGGTTCCTGTCTTCTGGTTCACTGCCCGCCGTTCCCCGGGGTTTTCTGCCCTTGGGGGGGTGTTTTGGGCCGTTCTCTTTACCCTCATTTCTCAATTCTGGCTTGTTTCGTTCCATCCTCTTGCCTTTCCGTTGGTGTTGTTGTTTCAAGCACCTTGGTATGCGGGAGCGTTTTTTATCTCCTCGCTGCTCTGGCGGAAGCTTCCCTGGGGAGCCCTTTGGTTTCAGGCTCTGCTCTGGACTGTGATGGAGTTTTTGCGGATCCAGGGCTTTTTTTCCTTCCCTTATGGCTCCATCGCCTCCTCCTTCTGGGCCCTGCCCCTTGCCTGGCAGTCGGCCGACTTGGTAGGGACTTCGGGAATCACCTTCCTCCTTGCCTGGTCCTCAGCGTGGATAGCCGCCTTGCTTTCCAAAGTCCTGGTCTGGCAGAAAGCCCGACGCGATCTGGCGATAGGCTTAGGGTTCTGGACGTTGAACTTGGGCTACGGTGCCATCAAGCTGGCAGAAGCGGAGTCAGGGCCACTATGGAAACCTGCCTTGATCCAACAGTCTCAGGACCCCTGGAAGGGAGGAGCCGCCGCTTACGAAGCCGCCTATGAACGTTTGGAGAGCCTCTCCAAGCAAGCCTTAGCCGCAACCCCCGATGTCGTGATCTGGTCTGAGACAGCCTTCGTTCCTTCCGTGGAGTTTCATACCCGCTACCACGAAAATCCAGCAAGCCTCCGCTTGGTCCGCCGTCTGGAGGAATTTCTGAATTCCTCATCCACCCCCTTTCTTATCGGAAACGACCATAGGGAGAAGTCGGACAACGGCGAGCTTCTCGATTACAACGCTGTGCTTTCCTGGAATGGCGGTTGGACGGGCCGCTATGAAAAAAACCGTCTGGTTCCGTTTACGGAATCGTTTCCTTACCGTGATCAGTTTCCCTGGGTCTATCAATGGCTGAAAGATGCCGATACCCACTTTTGGGAGGCTGGCCGGGGTCGGCCGCTGCTGATGGCGGGCGAAGTACCCGTAGGAACGCCCATTTGCTACGAAGACACCTTTGCCGATGGGGCCCGGGCCTTTTCGCTGGCCGGGGCACGCGCCTTGGTCAACGTCACCAACGATTCCTGGGCGCTGGGGACGGCTTCCCGGATGCAGCACCTGTCCCTTGCTGTGTTCCGGGCCGTTGAGACCAGAATGCCCTTGGTCCGTGCCGGAAACGATGGCGCAACGGTGGCTGTTTCGGCACGCGGAGTCGTCTTGAACCGCCTGCCGGTAGGTCCACCTGGAGTTCTTACCGCCGAAGTCTCTTTGGGTTCGGGGCAGCCTACTTTGTATACTTTGACCGGCGACTGGCTTCCCTGGGTAGCCCTTGCCCTGCTCATAGCAGGGTTGAGTCTGTCGTTGACAAGGCCCAACAACTATAGGACAATCACCACCGGGAGTTCAAAGTGTCACTGAAAGGCAAAATTCTGATCGTCGATGACGAACCCATCAACCTCGATTTTTTCGATGTCATGCTTTCCCGTCTGGGATTTCAAGTCGATATGGCTGAGGACGGTGAAGAAGCTCTGGAAATGATCCAGCAGGACCGACCTGACCTGATCATTCTAGACAACATCATGCCGAAGATGACCGGCTGGGAACTCACAAAAATCCTGAAGAAAAGCAAGGCTTACGAGCAATACCGTGACATTCCTATTGTGATGTTTTCGGCCATGGATGCCGTCAAAGATAAAATTGAAGGATTCGAGCTGGGCATTGAGGATTACATCACAAAACCATTCAACTTCTCGGAAGTTTTGGCCCGCATCCGGGCTGTGCTCCGGAACAAAGAACTGGCTCACCAGGTGATCAACCGTGAACGGCGAATCGCTCTGATCGAGAGTCTGAACAAGTCCTTACTGTATTTTACCGATCACCTGAAGCGTCCTATGGATGATTTGATTGTGGCTGCACAGTCTCTCAATTCTGCTGATCAGGCTGCCGTCGACAAGTTGCGCGATCTGGTGCTGAAAGAAGGCGGTCAGGTTCTGGCTACTTTGGAAGGCTTGCGGGAAGAGATCCATTCCCTGAAAAGCGAAGGTGACAGACTTCGTTCCACTGAGGTGTCGCTGGAAGACTTGGAAGAAAAGTTCCAGAAGCATTTCAACAGCATGACCCACTGAACGGAGATGGGAGCACGATGATCACGGCGGAAAAGCAGGAGGTTCTTCGGTGGTTTGCCGAAGGCCGCAAAGCGTACAAGCTGATGGATTTTGCTCGTGCGAGGGACTGCTTTGCTTCGGCACTCAAAATTGACAAAGAAGACGGTCCCTCGCGGGTGTACTACTACCGTTGTAAACACTATTTGGAAACCCCCCCTCCTGAAGATTGGGACGGAGTTTTCGTAATGAAGACAAAATGAACCAAAAAAAAGAACTCGAGCTCGACGAAGAAATTAAAACGACCCTCGGTCCGCAAACAGTGTTCCGTGGAACGTTGCGTTTTCGGGACTCTCTCAAAATTCTGGGACGCTATGAAGGAAGGATAGAGTCTTCTGGTTTTTTAGTGATCGGCAAGGGAGCCGAGGTTTTTGCAGAAATCAAAGTCGGTTCCATCGTCGTTGCAGGAACTGTGAAAGGGAATGTGGAAGCCTCTGTACAGACAGAGATCAGTTCAACGGGAAAGATTATTGGCAACCTCCGGACTTCCCAGCTGCGCATTGAAGACGGGACAGTGTTTGAAGGCAAGGTTGAGATGCTGAAAAATTCCGATGGTCTCGACATCTTTTTGGCAACCCCCACTCAGCTCAAGCAATCCCTTGAAACCCTCTAGCCTCCTGTCTAAAGGTTCGGTGCGTCTTTTTCAGAGCTTTCTGCGGGACAACCATCTGTTGTTTTCCTGTGCCGAATCGTGCACAGGGGGGCTTCTCGCCAGGGAAATGACCGCCCCGGCGGGTTCTTCCGAAGTCTTCTGGGGCGGAGTTATCACCTATGCCGATGAGGCAAAAGTCCGGTTGTTGGGGGTTTCTGCCCCCTTGATTGAGGAATTCGGTGCCGTTTCAGGGCAAGTCGCTGTGGCGATGGTTCAGGGTCTGGTGAGTATGGCACAGGTGCCATTGGCCGTTTCCATCACGGGTGTTGCCGGTCCCGGCGGTGGTTCACCGGATAAGCCTGTTGGAACTGTTTGGTTTGGTTTGGCGCGCATCACAACGGAAAGCAGTGCTTTTGTTGCGGTGAAGCTGCATTTGGAGGGCACGCGCAGCATGGTTCAAAGGCAAGCAGCCCGGTGGGCGCGTGTCTTGGCTGTCCTTTGGTGGGTTTCGGGGGCAGAGCTTGACAGCTTGCGTTCCCTGACCGATAATACAGGAAAGCTTGTCGTGAAAGCTTTTCAAACCCTTCTTCCTACCAATTCCCCTTGAACTTAATACCCCCTGTCGAAAAATCCATTTCTTTTTTTTGTCTCTTAATTCCGTGGAGGTGCCATGAGCACAACTGAAGGCGAATCCTTCAATCTGAATCCCGAGCTGCCAGCCCCCGCTGAGAGCTCCACCCCGGCAGCCCCTAAACGGCAACGTCGGAAAATCCGTGTTGAACTGGTCAAAGATCAGGACGATACACCCGCTGCTGAACCTGCCCCCGAGACCGCCGCTTCCCCCGCACCGGCTGCACCGACCCCTGAGGTCAAAACCTTCCGACATAAAAACAACAGCAACAACAACGGTCCCCGAGAGAACGGCAACCGTGAAAACAGCAACCGTGAAAATGGCAATCGTGACCGTGATCGGGACCGCCCCCGTGGCAACCGCGACCGGCATGAGCGCTTTGAACGCGGGGGAGACCGTGATCGGAGCGAGCGTGGTGACCGTGTCGACCCGCGCACCCGGGACCGTTTAGCGCAGCAAAGACAAGAAAGCTACACCTTCAACGAAGAGCATCGCATTGTCATCAACGATCTGGCTGCCATGTCCATGGTAGACCTGCGGGAAAAGGCTGCCCAGTACGGCCTCAGCCACGAAGAACTCAATATCATGAAGAAACAGGATATCATCTTCCAGGTGCTCAAGGCTCACTCCGACCAACATGGCGTGGTGAATACTTACGGTGCTCTCGAGATTTTACCTGACGGTTATGGTTTTCTCCGGTCTCCTCAGAATTCCTATTTGGCGGGTACCGATGACGTCTACATCAGTCCCAGCCAGATCCGGATGTTCAACCTGAAGACTGGTGATACTGTCAGCGGTCAGATCCGGCCTCCGAAGGATGGAGAGAGGTTCTTTGCCCTGCTCAAAATTGACACGGTCAACTACGATGATCCGTCCGTGGCTCAGACACGCATCAGCTTCGACAATCTGACACCCCTGTATCCGGACACCCGCCTCAATATGGAGACGATTTCCGGCGATGTCAGTACCCGTCTGATCAACTTGTTCTGCCCGATTGGAAAGGGCAGCCGGGGTCTGATTGTTTCGCCTCCCCGGACCGGCAAGACGGTCTTGATGCAGAAGATCGCCAATGCGATTACCGAAAACCACCCCGAAGTTTTTTTGATTGTTCTTCTCATCGACGAACGACCGGAAGAAGTCACCGATATGCAGCGTACGGTCAAGGGAGAAGTGATTGCTTCCACCTTTGATGAACAGGCGAACCGTCACGTGCAAGTCGCTGAGATGGTGATGGAAAAGGCTCGGCGTCTGGTGGAGCACAAGAAAGACGTCGTCATTCTGCTCGACTCGATCACCCGTTTGGCTCGCGCCTACAATCAGACCGTTCCGACCTCCGGCAAGATTCTCTCCGGCGGTGTGGACTCCAACGCTCTGCACAAGCCCAAACGCTTCTTTGGCGCCGCGCGGAACATTGAAGGGGGCGGCAGCCTCACCATTGTCGCCACAGCCCTGGTTGATACCGGCAGCCGTATGGACGAAGTGATCTTCGAAGAATTCAAGGGCACCGGAAACATGGAAATTCACCTGGACCGAAAACTATCGGACCGGAGGCTTTTTCCAGCCATCAGCATCAAAAAGTCCGGAACACGGAAGGAAGAGCTGTTGCTCATGGAAGAAGAGATGAACAAGCTGTGGGTGCTCCGCAAGGTGCTCAACCCCATGGAAGACCAGGAAATCTCGGAACTGCTCATCGACAAGATGCGCAAAACCAAGAACAATGACGCATTCCTGAAGTCGATGAACGGTTGAGCTTCTAGAAAAGCTTTTTCAGCTCTTCGGCAGCCCAGTAGGCATACTTGCTTCGGGCTGGTTCATCGGCAATTTTCAACCACCAATCTCTTGCTTCGACAGTCTTGCCTTGAGCCAAGCTGCTTTCTCCCAGGAACCAAGCTGCGGCACTGCGCAGATAGAAATCCCTGGCACCAGCAAGCATTTCCCACAATCGAGCGGCTTCTGAGGGTCGTCCCGCCCCCTGCAAAGCCCAGGCCTGCTGAAACAGCACGGACTGCCGCTCTTCAGGTGTGGCGGCCAACGCCTTCCGGTCGATCTCGTCGTAGTGCGCCAGTGCCTTGGCGAAGCTGCCAAACTGATTCAGAATGCGGGCTAACTCCAGCCTGGGAAGAAATTTGTTCGGATACCGCTCGACATACTTTTGCCTCACGGCTAACGAGGCAAGACCGCCTTCGATACGGGCTGCTTCGGCAAAACCGGTCTCATTGTCACGCATGGCAGGACCGATCAGATACGCGGCGATTTTGGCTCCTGACGGGTCTGGCCCTGGTTTGTCGACAAAGGCCTTGAGCGGAACCCGCCATCCCTCTTTGCCCGCTCTCCATGCTTCAAGACCCTGATAAAGCAAATACGTGCGGTTGCCCGGAATTTTTGCGAGGGCCTGAGAAGCCTTGACCCAATCGAGGTTGAGGGCAAAGACCGAGGCTGCCGCTTGAAGAGCTTCTGGGTCGGCGACAGGTGCCTGTAAGACTTGGAGGGCATATTCGACAGCGTGTGCCGAGTCGCCCGACCGAAACGTCAGCTGAGCCAGATCACCCCAAAGGTAGGTGCGATCAGGGTCGAGTGCGGGAACCTTCTTCCAGAACGAGGCCACCGCATCGATACCCTGAGGAGTCAGCGTTGCTTCTGGGGGTGCCGAGGGATCGGCTTCGGTTCGAAAAATGGAGTCAGACCGTCGGAGAACCATTTTGCCATACAGCACCGCTGTTCCTGCCATCACCAGGGCATCGGCATCTTCAGGAGCGGTTGCCAGCCGTTCTCGGGAGAGTGTTTCCAGTTCAGAAATTCTCCCTTCGGCCAGCAACCCCGTGGCTTGGTCCCAAAAGGCAGGCTCGGCACCAAGAGGGAGCGCTAGGAACAGGACTCCTAGAGACAGGCTGGTTCGAACGCTCATCAGTGACTCCTCGGTTTCCAAAGAAGAGCTGTGATCAGGAGAAAACCAAAGACCGCCACCAGCCAGTCGCCGAACTGGGTATAGGCGGAAAGACTTCGAGTTTCGGCCAGAGGAAGAGAATAGATCAAATGGGCGTCTTGGAAATAGGGCAGGGGGCCGGCGATGACTCTCCCTGTCGGGTCAATAATGCTGGTGACACCTGCGTTGCTGGAGCGGACCAGGGGAACCCGGTTCTCGACTGAACGGAAGAGAGCCGCCACATGATGCTGAACCTGGCTGGAATCGCGGCGTGACCAGGAATCGTTGGTCAGGTTGATCAACACCTCGGCACCTTGGCGGACCATTTTGGAATTGAGCCAGGGAAAGGCATCTTCGAAGCAAATCGGTGTGGAAAAGGCCATGGTTTTGGCAGAACCCCGTACCGGTACCTGGTAAACCGTCCATTGCCGGCCCAATTCCCAGCTTCCTGATAGTCCTACGACCGACTGGAAAAACGATTTGACAAAGGGCACATCCCAAAAAGGCACATATTCTGCAAAGGGCACTTGTTGGATCTTCCCGTAGTGCTCGGTTATCTGTCCCTGCGGGTTCATCAGCACGGTGGCATTGACCCAGCCGGTACCTTTGTCGGGGTCCTGCGCATAGGGGTTACCCAGCAGCCACCAGGCCCGGTTGTTCCGAATGGTCTTGAGCAAGGGTGCTTCAGGGGGGTTACGCTCATAATAGGGTCGGTAGTATTGCAAGGGCAGCCGCAGCGAGGTCTCACTCCAGACAATCAAGTCGGGTTTGGTTTCTTTCAACGCGGCAAGGCTGTGCTTGACGGAGACCTGCAAGGGTGTCAGATCGTCGCCGGAATTCCAGGGGTCGGCATTTTGCTGTACCAGGACAAGGTTGACCGTTCCCCGGGAGGGGCGGGGTTCCGCCAAACGCCAGAAACCATACGAAGCTAGACCCACCAGGACAACCCCGAAGAAGACACCGGACTGTTTGCGAAAGTACCCTTCGGTTTCAAAAGCCTCGGCCAGCCAGGCGTTCCAGCTGATAACGAAGAACGAAAGAAAAGCCAGACCAGTGATGTCCGCGATCTGGATGAACCAAAGCCAGCTGTGAAAGGGGTAGGGAGCCAATCCCCAGGGAAAACCAAGAAAGCCGTTGGACTTGAAGAATTCAAAAACGGCCCAGACCGCACCGACGGCAAACGGCCTCACCGCCGATTTGCGCTGAAGAAAGGTCCTCAGGACAGGGCCCAGCAAAGCACCGTAACCAGCCAGTCCCAGCGCTACGCCCCCGATGGTCCAAGCAGCATAATTCTGAAAAAAAGCCAGCCAATAGTTTTGGAACAGGGTGGTGACGAAACCGAACAGGGCTCCCAATCCCGCCGCAGAGCGGTTGGTGGCGGCCCTGCGCAGTGCCCAAAAAAGGGGCACCCAGCCGACAAGACCCAAAAAGGAATTCCCGGCCAGCAACCAGTCGTTGGGCTGGGCCAAAGAAACAGCCACGGCAGAGAGTAGGACGGCCCAAACGAGAGGGGATCGCATGGATGGCATTATAGGAAAAAAAAGTTGAAGAATCTAGCATTTGCTTTTACACTTGGGGCAAAGGAAAAATTGTTGGACCCCAAGCTTGACACCTGCCACGAGGTGCATCGAAAGGAGTATGGAACCTTTCCCACCGTTACCGCCTCGGCACCTGGCAAAGTCGGCCTTCTGGGCGACTATACCGAGTTTGCCAAGGGTGTGGGCATTTCCGCCGCTCTTTCCTGCCGGCTCTTCGTGACTATTTCTGCACGCACAGACTCCATCGTCCGTTTTTTTTCCCGCGAATACAATGAAAGGAAGAAAACCGCCCCGACCAATCTCAAGTTCCGAAAGGAAGACCGCTGGGCCAATCATCCCAAGGGGGTTTTGGCTTCCTTTGCCCAGTTGGGTGTCAAAGTCGACGGTTTGGATTTTGCCGTCACTGGTGATATTCCTCAAGGCATTGGTTTGGCTTCGTCCCAAGCGCTTTGCCTGGCTTCGGCCCTGGCCTTCAACGAATTCTTCCAGACAGGGCTGTCCGTCACCCAGCTGATTCAAATGGCCCACAAAACTGAAACCCTGTTTCTTGGTCAGAACTCAGACATCGGAGCCTTTTTTCTTCAAGCCCATGCCCGGGAAGACCATCTTCTGATCCTCGATGCCCGTTCCTATGAATGGGAACGGTTGCCGTTTCCTGTGGCTATCGGAGAGCTGGCGGTGATCAATTCCCGCGTTCCCGCCAGCTCGTTTGATTCCTCCGCGGCCAGGGCCCGTGAAGAATGCGAATCAGGCCTCCGGTATCTTTCTGCGGGAAGGCCCAGCCGGGCGTTGCGCGATTACAGCCGCACAGAGCTGAGGGAGAAGGTCGGTAGTCTTCCCGAGTCGGCCCGCCGCCGCAGTCTGCACGTGATCGATGAAATCGCCCGAACCCTGGAAGCCCGCGATGCGCTGGCCGCCGGTGACGCCGCTTCCGTGGGCCGTTTGATGAACCGCTCGCATGAAAGCCTTCGCGATCTCTACGAGGTCTCCTGCCCTGAGATCGACTGGCTGGTGAAGCGTCTACAGGAATCGGATTTGGTGTTTGGGGCCCGTTTGAGCGGCGAAGATTCCGGGGGTTGTGTTGTTGCCCTGGCGAGACCCGATGCCTGGCGGAAATTCCGACATCAGACCGACGAGTACGAGAGGATTTTCGGCTTTAAAACGGAAGTTCTGGTGTCGAGACCCTCCAAAGGCGCTCTGGTCCACCAGCTTGTCCAAACCCCCCTCGAGAGTTAAGATGGCCCAGGGGAGGGCCATCTTGTGCATTCTGCTGACCGACGAGGTTTGTGGTGACTGAAGCCCTGAACGAAGGCTTGAGGCTGTACCATCAAGGGTTCTACGAGCAAGCCCTGTACTTTCTGGAAGACATCGATCCCCTCGAGGTACCGGAGGCAGCCTACTATCAGGCCCTTTCGTATTCCAAGCTGGGTCGATCCCTCGAAGCCCTCGATTCCCTGAACCTGGTGCTGGTGCAGGAAAGCAACTTTCTCAAGCTGGTTCAGGCCAAAATGATCCGGGCCTTTCTCCTGACGACAGAACGCCGTTACTTTGAAGCCGAACAGGCTTTGAGGACCATGATGGATGAGGGGATTGAATCTGTTCAGGTGTACAGCAACTATGGCTATGTTTTATGGGCCCTCGATCGGGGGAAAGAAGGGATTTCCTGGCTCAACAAAGCCTTGGCAAAGGACCCCGAGAACGCGAACGCCTTGAATTCCATGGGGTATATGCTGGCCGAGGAAGGTGTTCTGCTCGACAAAGCTTTGGCGTTCTGCCGAAAAGCTTTGCTGCTGCGAAAGGACAACCCGCCTTATTTGGATTCTGTCGGCTGGGTCTACCACAAAATGGGGTTGGACAAGCAAGCCCTGACCTACCTTCAAAAAGCTGTCGATGCCGAGCCGGACAATGTGGATTTCCGCATTCATCTGGTCGATGTGGAACGGGCATTGGGAAAGATTCGATGAAACGACTTCTTGCGTTGGCCTTGCTGCTTCTTGCCTGGGGGCTCACAGCCCAGGACAAACCCCTGGATTACGATCAGGTCCGTTCTGACGATGCCCTGCGTGAGGGGGTGAGCGCCTTTCATTCCGGACTCTACAACAAAGCTGTGCTGGCATTCGAGGAATCTCTGAGGTACAAACCGGCCGCGCTATCTCCCCGAACCTGGCTGGGTGAGGCATTGTGGGCCTCCGGCTTGGAGGAACAAGCCCTCAACGAGTGGCGGCACGTGCTTCAGGCTGGGCTGGAAGATGATGTGCTGACCTCACGGGTCGAGGTGCTGGAGGTCCGCAGGAGCCTCGATGCCGAGCTGAGGTCACCAGACCGGTACCTCCCCCTCTATGAACTGGCAGGGAAAGCCAAGGATTCTCAGGGGCGGAATTTGTTTCTCCGCCCGACTTCCATCCGGTCGCTGCCCGACGGAGGTTTTCTGTTGACGGCTTTTGGCAGCGAGGAAATCGTTCAAGTCGATGCCATGGGAACCGTGACGCGTCGTTTCATCGGAACGGTGGGAGGACTCAGGGCACCGTTCGACCTGTTGCCCTGGGGAGACCGCTTCTATGTTTCGGAGTTTACCACCGATCAGGTGGTGATCCTTGATGCCAATGGCCTGCGGTCGGCCGCATTTGGAAAGAAGGGCAGGGGTGAGGGTCAGTTCCTTGGTCCGCAATTTCTTGCCACCGATGGCGAGTCACTGTACGTCAGCGATTGGGGTAATGCCCGGATTTCGAAATTTGACAGAGATGGCAATTTTTTGCTGTCCTTTGGCGGCTTGAAGGACCCCACAGGATTAGCCGCCCGCCCCGGTATGGTCTATGTCGCCGATAAAGCGCAACGACTGGTCATGGCCTTTGACCCCAGCGGAAACTGGTTGGCCAGCTACGGCCAGGGCCGGTTCGCAGGGCCGGAAGGCCTGACCCTGCTCGACGACGGACGTTTACTTGTGGCGGACGGGGCACGTGTGTTTTTTCTCGATCCGAGGACGGATACCGTCGTTCCGTTTGACCCGGAATGGAACCAGGGGGTGAAAGTCGCCTCTGCGGTCCTCGATGCCAACCATAATTTGGTTCTGGCCGATTTTGATGACAACAAAGTGCGGGTTCTGGCCGAGGGACATACCATCTACAGCGGTCTTTCGGCCCGGGTTCTTCGGGTCAATACTCGCAACTATCCCGAGGTGACCGTCAGTTTCACCGTGGAAGACCGTTGGGGCCGCCCGATTACGGGACTGTCTGCTTCGAATTTCCTTCTGTCGGAATCGGGGACGAAGATCGTTGCCCCTGTTTTGTCCTTTCAGGGTTTTCGGGGTACCGAAGCCGAGGTGGCACTTTTGGTCGACCGTGATCCTTCCATGGCCCGCTTCGAGGCGGAACTGAAAGAAACTGTCGGCTTTTTCAGCCAGGCTTGGGCGGACAAAGGAGGGGTGGGATTGTATCTTTCCGGTGTGAATCCTGTTCCTCAGAACCAAAAACTGGCGTCGGTGAGTGAAAACCAGCGGCTGGCCGTTGACCCGGGCTCCTTGACCACTCAAGGGAAACTGGATGTTGCCATCCGCCAGGCGGCAGGGTCGATGATTCCTGGACTTTCGCGTCGGACCCTTGTCTACCTCACCGGTGGAACTGTTCCCGACCGGGGTTTCGCCAGAAACAACCTGACCGAAACGGCTGCTTTTTTGAAAAACAACGGTTTGGTTTTCAGTGTCGTGTCTCTGAGTGGTTTGCCTCTGGCCCCGGAGCTGAACTACCTGATCAAGGAGACAGGCGGAAAAGTCTGGTCGGTCAAGGAAGAACTCAAGCCCTTTATTGACGACCAGTTCAACCGTGTCAGCGGCACCTATGCCCTGACCTGGAAATCCATCACCCCTTCTGAGTCAGGTGTGAGGGAAATTCCTGTCGGCATTGAAATACAGAAGTTCAAGCAAAGTGCCCGCACCAGGACGAGTTTCTTCGCTCCCCGTTAGGAACGTTTCAGTTTCCTTCGACCCCCGAGAGCTTCCAGGTATCACCGACACGGACAAACGTGTAGCGCTGCTGTCCCTTCCAGAACGGCACCACCGAGGCAAGGTCGCCTGGGGCCTCAGGGTTGGCCTGAATTGTAATCAAGACGGCTTCTTTTTCACCGTCGGTGAACTGCAGACTGTCCATTAAGAACAAATCGTCAGGTGAGCCGGCCTCAGCCGGATGGGCCTCGAGAAAGGCTGTTACGGCGGGGGCGTCTGGTTCGGCCAGGACGGAAAGAACCGTAGCGGCGTTCCCGGTCAGGTAGCCTCTCAGAAGTTTCTGAAACTGAAGCTTCGCAATTTTTTCACCTTGGATGTTCTTTTCCTTCACCAGATCTGCCGAGGGCAACTTGGGCTCAGGTTTGGGAGGGGTTTGCAGAGCCACTGCGGCTTGGAGGGCCGCAGCTTGTCCCGGTACATAGCCAGGAAAAAGCCTGAGCGCGGCAGACCGGAATTCGGCACCACGATCGGTTTGGCCCAAAGCAGTAAAGCGCTGGCCTGCCGCATAGTAGGAGTCGGCGAGTTCGTACTTCCGCAGTCCCACCAGCTGGTCAATGACGGTTTCTGCTCCCAGTCCCGGGATCAGCATAAGCGTCAAAGTAAGGGCAAAAAGGATTCGGCGTTTCGGGTTCACGGTGGCTCCTGTTTGATGCTAGTATACCTCAACATCATGGCAGAGACAATTGTTCCTGACCGGTACCGCATCGGCCGGGGTGATCGTGTTATCTCTTTTCTCCTGGGAATTCTGTCGGTGCTGTCGATTCCCTTTTTCTGGTGGGCCTCGGGGCCCTACTGGTGGCCGTGGGGCATGGGAGTCGAGGGACTGCTGCTGGTGTTTGCCGCTCTGGCGTTTCGGCGTTGGTGGTCGGCCCGCGAGTCGGTTCATTGGGTGGAGCAGGAGAACTGTCTTGAGTTCCGCCAAGGGAACCGGACGCAGTCCTTTGAGTTGGCCGCGCTGACCCGGGTGCGGACACTCCCGGCTCAAGCAAGGACGCTGCTGCAGGTGGGAAAACGCCGCCGCTGGCTGTCCCACCGTTTGATCAACGTCGAGTTTCTGCTGGAGCGTTTGCGGACCCTGAGACCAGACCTTTGCCCCTTCCCAGAAGGTCGGCTTAAGCTGCGCTCGTCAAAAACCACCGTGGTCGCCCTTGCAATCCTATCTCTGGCGACCGCAGGGGTAGGCTGGCAGCTTTTATCGTGGGTAACCGCTATCGGTGTTGTGTTTCTCGCTGGAGCCCTCTTTGTTATTCTGCGCATTCTCCTGCTGGTGCCTCAGAAATTTGTCCTGGGACCCGGGTATCTGCGAGTCGTGTATCTGGTCCGCTGGAAGACCTGGAAAGGGACTCCAGAGATTCATCAGGACAGATATGTCGCCGGCGGGGCTGTCTTCTTCCGCATGCGTCTCAAGTTTGGAAAAAAGAGGGTGGACCTCGACGAGGGGCAACTGATCGACCCCCTGCGCCCGTGGGTGGGTTGGATTGTGGAGTGTTGGTCTTTTCCACGCCCATGACTATATTGAACGCATGGCAATGCGCTCTTCTTCTGACCCCGGTCTTCTCGAAAAGACCAAGCCCATCATCACGGAGCCGCCGCGTTACTCCTGTCTACTTCACAATGACCACTTCACGACACGGGAATTTGTCGTCTACGTTCTGATGTCTGTTTTTCAGCTGAAGGAACCGGATGCTCAGAAGAAGATGCTGGAAGTCCACAAGCAGGGAAAAGGACGTGTGGGGAACTATAGTTATGACATCGCCCGTACCAAGGCGAACCAGACCGAAAAGTTGGCTCGGGACAACGATTTCCCGCTGAGATGCACCGTGGAGCCCGTATGAGAGTTCAATCATGAGAATTTCCGCCGAACTGCAAGCAGTCTTCAACCTGGCCTTCGAACAGGCCAAGGGACGAAAAAACGAGTACCTCACACCGGAACACCTGTTATTGGCCTCGTTGCAATTTGAGAGCCAGGTCAGCCTGATCAAGGCCTGTGGAGGAGACGTCAGAAAACTCAGGGAGCTGCTGGAATCGTACTTGAGTCAGGATGTTTCTTCGGCTTCGGAAGAAGATCCTGTTCAGTCTGTGGGTTTTCAAAGCGTCATTGAAAGGGCCATTATGCACACCGTGTCGGCCCAAAAAGAGGATGTCGAAACGGGAGATATCCTTGTTTCCATTCTGGATGAGCGAGACAGCTACGGTGCGTATGCTCTTCGGCTGTCTGGTATTGAACGGCTGCTGCTCACCCAGATTCTCTCCCATGGTTTCGAGGCTGACGAAGAAGACTCCGACGAGGGTGAGGAAGACCCCGATTTTGCCACGGCACCCAAGGGTGAGGCCGTCCCCGAAGGAAAAGGACCCAAAAAGTCGTTTCTGGAGCAATACACCACCGATTTGACCGCTCTGGCCAGAGAAGGGAAACTCGAGCCCCTTATCGGTCGCGAGGACGTGCTGGAGCGGACCATTCAGGTCTTGTGCCGCCGTCTGAAAAACAACCCCATTCATGTCGGGGAACCGGGTGTGGGAAAGACGGCCATCACCGAGGGGCTGGCGCAGCGCATCGTTGCCGACAAGGTGCCACCGGGCCTCAAGGGTTTCACCGTCTACAGTCTGGACATGGGCAACCTGATTGCCGGGACGCGGTATCGCGGTGATTTTGAGGAGCGTCTCAAAAAGGTCATCGACGAACTGACCAAAAAAGACAAAATCATCCTGTTTATTGATGAAATTCATACCATTGTCGGCGCGGGAGCAGTCTCGGGCGGTTCCATGGATGCCTCCAACCTCCTCAAACCGGCCCTAGCTGCAGGAAAGCTGCGGTGCATCGGCAGTACCACCTTTGATGAATACCGCAAGTACTTCGACAAGGACCGGGCCCTCAGCCGGCGGTTTCAAAAAATCGATGTGACCGAGCCCACCCCCGATGAGGCTTTTGCCATCCTGGTCGGGTTGAAGCCCAAGTATGAAGAATTTCACAAGGTCACCTACAGTGAAGCCGCTCTGCGCAGCGCTGTCGACCTCAGCCACCAGTTTTTGAACGAGAGGCACCTGCCTGACAAGGCCATTGATGTGATTGATGAGGCCGGCGCTTGGGTAGCCAACTTTTTATATCCGGACTTGGGAATCGAGAAACCAGTCACTCCAGCTGAGGTTGAGAAAGTTCTGGCCCGAATGGCCAGGATTCCAGAAAAGACGGTTACTACAGGGGAGAAGGAGCAGCTGGCGGGGTTGGCCGAACGTCTGCGAGCGCAGATTTTCGGACAGGATGCAGCCGTTGCCGAGGTGGTCGGGGCTATCAAGCGTGCCCGTGCCGGCTTCAAAAAACCGGGCAAGCCTGTGGCCAGTTTTCTGTTTGTCGGTCCCACCGGCGTGGGAAAAACGGAGTTGACCCGTGCGTTGGCGGCCGAACTGGGGCTGACTCTGCATCGGTTTGATATGAGCGAGTATCAGGAAAAGCATACCGTCAGCCGTTTGGTTGGTTCTCCTCCGGGTTATGTGGGACACGATGAAGGCGGTCAGCTGACTGAAGCGATTCGAAAAACTCCCCACGCTGTGGTGCTGCTCGATGAAATCGAGAAGGCTCATTCTGATATCTTCAACATTCTCCTTTCCATTATGGACTACGCCACGCTCACCGATAACCAGGGGCGCAAGGCCGACTTCCGCAATGTGATACTGGTGATGACCAGCAACGCCGGGGCCCGCGAGGTTGGCAAGGCTCTGATTGGATTCGACCGCAAGGCCGTTGCCGGTACGGAGATTTTACGGGCGGTGGAACGAACCTTCAGTCCCGAGTTCCGCAACCGCCTCGACAAGACCGTCGTGTTCTCCAAACTGCCCGAAGAGGTGGTCAAGAACATCGTAACCAAGGAACTGACCGAATTCCGGACTCTCCTGGCCGAAAAAAAGGTGACTCTGGAAGCAGGACCAGAGGCCGTAGCCTGGCTGGCAGCCAAGGGCTATTCGGACGAGTTTGGGGCCCGCAATGTGGCAAGAGTTGTCGAAGATGAGGTCAAGAACTGGTTTGTTGACGCCGTGCTCTTTGGAGATCTGGTGGGCGGTGGAGCTGCGACCCTGACCGTGGTCGACGACAAGATCGAGGTCACCGTCAAAAAGAAGCGGAAGAAGGCCGGTGTCTGACTTTCCCCGCCTGGAGTGGAATGAGGAGTTTGAGTTTCCCGACCCCGAAACGGCCGATGAAGACGGTCTGGTGGCGGTAGGAGGGAACCTTTCACCTGGAATGTTGCTTTCGGGTTACCGGCAGGGGCTGTTTCCTTGGTTCACCCGCGACGGGAATCCGTATTGGTTCTGCCCTGATCCTCGTTTTGTTTTGATTCCTGAGGAAATTCACCTCGGTGATACCCTGAAAAAGGTTCTGAAAAAGAATGTCTACCAGGTGACGTTCGACACTGCCTTTGATCAGGTTATCCGCCATTGTTCACAAACGCCCCGGCCCGGGCAGAGGGGCACCTGGATCACTCCCGATTATTTTGAAGGTTACGGTGAGCTGCATCGTCTTGGGTATGCCCATAGCGCCGAAGCGTGGCTGGGCGAGGGGGATGACCGGCGTTTGGTGGGTGGGTTGTACGGCCTGCGTTTGGGACGGGTGTTTTTTGGCGAATCGATGTTCAGCCATGTGGCCAACGCCAGCAAGGCCGCTTTTGCCACCTATGTGAAGCACTTGGTTGACGGGTACGATGTCCGGCTGGTCGATTGTCAGGCCCCCACGGAATATCTGGCCTCGTTCGGAGCAAAGGAAGTTTCCCGAAAATGGTTTTTGGAGGAACTCAAAAAGCTTTGCGGGGGGCTCCCCCCTGGTAGTCTGCTCTGATATGCTGAACGAATGAAACGACTTGTGCTTGGATTCCTGGTCTTGATGACAGCTTCGGTAGGCGCGCAAGAAGCGCCTGGCCCCGTCCTGAGCTTTGAACGCCCCAGAACGAATTGGGGCGGAGTACCGACGGGTGCTGACCTCGGGCTCACCTGGGGCAATACCAAGCTGGTTTTCGGAGCAGGCTACGAAAACTACAATGTCGGACGGGACTGGCTGACCGGAGATCCCCGGGAGCTGCTGGGGTACTCGCCGGCCATCAGCGGGGTGTCGTTGCCCAACGGAGCCGTCTCGTTGCGTCAATTTGTGCGGTGGGATGGCTGGGTCAGCTGGGCTGGTGCCGGGGTTGTCGGTTACGGTGATTTGGGATTGGGCAACCCGTTGGCCGGGATTTTTGCCGACCGGGGCGGAGGTACCTTCGGCTACGGCGAGGTGGGCTTGGTTCGAAACGGCCGCACCAAAAATCCCCATGGTGTGACGACAGGGCCCTTGATCGAGTTTCTGCTGCAAGGCAGCCCGGCAGTGGCTTCAGCGCGCGGCACCGACTATTACAAGGCGACAGTTCTGTCTTCCGTTCTGCTTCCTCTTTGGGACCTCGAAGCTCCTACGCATCTTTTTTCCGGTGTCTGGGGATTTCGGGCCAACGCCCAATGGATTGACGGGCGTTCGGTGCCCTTTCCCCTCTGGGAAGAAACCGACGTCCGTGGTTACGACCGGCTTCTCGATACCAAGCTCCGCACCGTGGCGACCACAGAGCTGCGGGTGGGACTGCCTTCGCTGTGGGGTGTTCACGATGTGGTGCCCCTCGTTTTGGCGTTTGCCGAGGGTGGTTGGTACTGGGGGTATGTGAATTCGGCGACAGCATCGACCCGCAGCGGCTGGCTGGCGAGCGCTGGATCTGGTGTCGGTCTGAGTATCTTTAACGTTGTAACGCTGAATTTGACTGCGGCTCTACCTCTGAGCGACGGTGAAAGTGACTTGTGGTGGCGATTCAAGTCGAGTTTGAGGTTTTGAAATGAACGGAAAAAAGGTGTTCTTTGTCCAGCCCAACAGTGTGATTCAGAAAGAAATGGTTTCTGAACTGATTCGGCAGGAGTACGAGGTTCTGCTGATTCCCGAAGCCGGGCAGGCGCGGAGGATCTTTGAGAAGTACCCGGACTGTCTGGCCTTTCTCAACATCGATGAAGGATACACCGAACCTCAGTGGGATGAACTGGTTCAGGACATTCAGTCTGATCCCGCCCTTGAGAATGTCAAACTTGGAATTCTGAGCTACAACACCGATCCGGAACTGGCTCAGAAGTACTTGATGGACCGGATGTTGCCCTGCGGTTTTATTAAGTTGTCCCTGGGGCTGGCTGAGAGCACGAAGATCGTTTTGAAAGTGCTGGAGGCGAACGAAGCCCGGGGCCGGCGAAAATACCTGCGCGTTCACTGTGGTGACAAGACCAAACTCAACTTCAAGCTGTCATCCGGAGCGATGGTGGATGGCCGTCTGGTGGATTTGAGTTCCGTGGGAATGGCTTGCACATTGAATACCGACCAGGAATTGGAGCTTCACAGCAAGCTGGAGTCGATACAGCTGCAACTCAAAGGAACATTGTGCCTTGTCGACGGAGTTGTGATGGGAAGCCGCCCCCTGGAAGACGGCAGCGGCAAGGCTTACGTGGTTCTCTTTGATCCCAAGATCGCCCCGGTTCAGAAAGAAAAGATCCGTGCTTACCTTCAGTGGGCCCTTCAGGCTTCTATCGAACAAGACCTGCACAGCACGAAGGCCTGAGATGCCTTGGGACACCGGGGTTTGGAATGACCCTTACAATCTTCCCTACCTTTTGACGCTGTTTGCTTACATCATCCACGAGATGCTGGGCCTTCGGTTGGTTTTAGCTGGCGCCCACCTGGGCTACCTGGTGCTGGCGGTCACCGGGGGGCATATGGCCGGCATCTTCTGGAACGTGCTGTTTTTGGCCCTCAACCTTTGGCATGCTGGAAAACTCTTGTGGGCGAGACGAAAAATCCGTTTTGAACCGGCCGTGGAAGCGCTATACAACGAAACCTTTGCCTCGCTCAACCGCAGGGAGTTTCTGGAGTTCTGGAACCAGGGCGAGAGCGTCGGTCCCCAGGAGGGCGTCTGGCTTGCTGAGGGCCATGCCCCCACTGCTCTGGCCTTGGTGACCAGCGGTACGGTGCTGGTGGAAAAAAATGCCGCAAAGCTCAACCAGCTGGGTCCCGGGCGATTTTTTGCAGAAATGGGCTATTTGACCCGCCAGCCGGCGTCGGCAACCATCCGGTCTGCGGAACCTGTAACTGCCAAACTGTGGGCTTACCCTCTGCTGGAGCGGGTGGAACGGGACAACCCAGACCTCTGGGTGAAGCTCCAGGGTGTCTTGGGCCGCGAAATGGCCCGCAAAATCGCTGAACAGAACCCGCGCTGAGGAGCCTGAATGAAGATCACCTGCGACTGTCATTTCCATACGGTCAACAGCGGCCATGCCTACAGTACTCTGGGAGAATACGTCGCCGAGGCCACAAACCGGGGACTGGAATTGATCGTGATGACGGATCATGGCCCGCAGATGCCAGGAGGGCCTCATCCCTGGCACTTTCAGAACCTGAGGGTCGTACCGCGGTTATGGGGAAACTTGACGGTCTGGATGGGAGTCGAGGCCAATGTTTTGGACCTGCAGGGAGCTCTCGATCTGCCTGATGGTGACTTGGCCTCGCTGGATCTGGTTGTTGCCAGCTTCCACACGCCGTTTTTTCCCACAGGAGGAACCCGGGCCAACTTGACCAAGGCTGCCCGGCGGGTCATGGAAAACCCGCAGGTCGACATTCTGGGCCACCCGGATGACGAACGGCTTCCTTTGGACTACGAGGAACTGGCCCGCGCGGCGGCTGGAAGCGGCTGTCTGCTGGAGGTCAACAATTCGTCACTGCTGCCCAATTCCCACCGTCGGGGGGCTCGGGACAACTACCTGCTGCTGCTCGAAGCCTGCGTGCGCCATGGTGCGAAAGTGGCGCTCAACAGCGACGCCCACATCCACCTCGACGTGGGGCGCTGTGATGCCAGCCTTGCTCTGTTGGAAACCATCGGGTTTCCCGAGGAACTGGTGGTCAGCACTTCAGCTCAGCACCTCAAAGCCTGGATGGCCGGCCGACAGGCTTTTCGTCAAGACTAATCGTCCCAAACGCCTATACCCCTGCGAACGAGAACCGGTTCCCCGCTGGTCAGATCGACGACAGTGGTGAGGAGCTTGGGCTGATCTTCGCCGGGGTCAAGAATCAGGTCCAACCCTTCGAGACCCTCGAGCTCCCAGGCGAACTCAAACAGATACTCCTGAGCAAAAGCATCGTCCCACCAACCGGGTTCTGAAAGTTGCCTGCTGGCAGTGATACCGAAAACCGGTCTTCCCAGAGTACGGACAATGCCACGGGGAACGGGATGGTCGGGGAGCCTGAGCCCCACTTCGGCCCGTTTAAGGCCGAATGGGTTTTTCAGACTGGGTCGAGCGGGAAAGATAAAAACCAGGGGGCCGGGCACGGAGCGTTTCACAAGACGGTAGGCCGCATTGTCCAGGTCGACAAATTCGTTCCACTGGGCCAAGTCGTCAGTTAAAACAGCCGGGGTGAAGGAACCGGGGCCTTTGAGCTTTCGCAGTTTCGCCATCCCTTCCTTGGACCGGCTGTCGCAGACGATGCTCCAGCTGGAGTCTGTAGGAAAAGCAACCAGTCCGCCGGAAGCCAGAAGGTCGGCGGCCTTGGTGAGAATACGGGAATCGAGGTTCGTTGTCCGGATCTCGACAAGCATCGTCGCCTCCTGTTTCACCATACCCGGGATTGACAACCCCCGGGAAGAGGGCTAGCTTCTGACGGTGCAGTGGATTCAGTTCCTTTACAGATGGTTTCCATTTCTTCCAGACTCACACACCTATTTTGTGCCGTGGGTTCAGTTTAGAAATCCCGAGGGAGACCTGGCTGAAGGCCCTATGCTCCGCCAGGGAACGGCCAGACGTGAAATTCTGACCTGGACCAACAGGGGAAAAGCCGAGGATGCCGCCCGGCAACTGGTTGCTCAGACCGGCGGCAAGTTCGAAATCCGTACCCTCGACCGCAAGGCCGTTCAGGCCCAGTGCCGCCAGTATTCAGCCTGGGGCTCCCGGGTCGTTGCGGTCATCCTGAAATAGTCCTCACAGAAGCCCGGGCAGCCACAGCGAAACAGCCGGTACGAAGGTGATGATCAGCAGCGCGATGATCATGGCCAGAAAGAACGGCCACATGGCCTTGGTACCGGCGACAACAGAAACTTTACCAATGGAACAACCCACGAACAGCACTGTTCCTACTGGTGGTGTTAAAAGTCCCATGCCCGAGTTGAAAATCAACATGATACCGAAGTGGATGGGGTGCATTCCCAGCTCCATGCACACGGGCAACAGGATGGGAGTCAGGATGACGATCATCGGGGCCATATCCATGGGGCCGCCGAGGATGAGAAGTAGGATGTTGATCAGCAAGAAGATGATCCAGGGCTCTTTGCTGACCATGAGGAAGGCTTGGGTGATCAGGTCGGGCAGGTGCAGGGTGGTCATGACGTATCCGAAGGCGCTGGAGGCCCCGATGAGAAAAAACACCATCAGGACTGTACGGAAGGTCCTGACCAATACTGACCACAGTTTATTGAACTTCAGTTCCCGGTAGACAAAGGCCCCCAGGAAGAAAGAGTAGATGACAGCCACAGCACCAGCTTCGGTTGCAGTCGCAAACCCTGTGATAACACTTCCCAGAATGACCACTGCCGGGGTGAATGATAGCATTCCATGAAACAAGATACCTGGGACCTGCTGGCGGGTCACCGGGTCACCCTTGGGGTAACCGCGGCGAATGCTGATCACCAGACCGACGATACAGAGGGTCAATAGGAGCAACAAGCCAGGAACTATACCAGCGAGGAACAGTTTTCCCACATCGATGCTCACCCGTTCCATCCCGATACCGGAAAGGCTGGGAATGGTGACACCGGCTGCGACGATGGAGTACAACACGAGGTTGTGGCTGGGGGGAACGATGACACCTTGGATGGCTGAGGAGATGGTGACACCCACGGCGTATTCTGGGGAATAGCCTTTTTTCACCATGATAGGAATCATCACCGACCCGATAGCCGAGGTGTCGGCAACCGCAGAGCCTGACAGGTTGCCAAAGAACATGCAGGCCACCGAGTTGACCAGCGAAAGACCGCCGGGCAGCCGGCCGACAAACAAGTTTGCCAGGTTCACGATTCGGGCGGCCAAGCCCCCCTCACCCAGGAGCTGTCCTGTGAGGATGAAGAAGGGAATGGCCAGCAGCGAGAAGGAATTAACTCCCTGAAGCGTCTGCTGGGCGATAACATCCACATAACCCATAAATGAATCTTGCATGTAGAACAAAGTGGCTACCGATGCAATGATCAAAGTCAATGCAACAGGAATGCGCAGAAACAGCAACACAAAAAAGCTGACTGCCAGGATCGTTATAGCGATAGCAGGGTCATACATCGGACTTGATCTCCTCTTCGACATCGGTGTAGCGCCTCAGATCAAATCCTAAAAACCGTAGCACCGAATACACTGTCGTAAGCAGACCCGTAATGGGCATGACCACATACTGGATTTCATTGGGCCAACCGGTGATTGACAAGGTTGAACCTGCCATTCCTATGGTGAATTCGAGGCCATAGTACATGAGGTAAAGCCCGAATCCCACAACGACGAGGTCGATTGCCTTGTCCCAAATCCGCAGGACTTTTTCCGGCAGATAATGGTCCAGCAAGTCCATCCCTAAGTGAAGGTTCTCTCTGAACCCGATAGCAATTCCCATAAAAGAGAACCAGGTTAGGGACAAGAGAGACAATTCCTCAGACCAGGGAAACATCTGACCCAGAAAACGCCGCATTAAAACGGCAGTAAAAACATTGAGTATCAAGAAAACCAGGAGGCTAATCGCATAAGCCTCAATGATCTTGTCTACGAGAAGGAAGAACCGTCCCAATCGGCCCAGTTTCTTTTTCATCCGCAACTCCTTGGAACGGTTCTCTGACGGGATCTGGTCGCTTTACTTCTTGGGGCGGTAGGCGTCGATGGCCTTGACCGTCGCGGCGTAGGGCTTGGATTCCACGTCAAACAGGGGCTTGACGGCAGCCTGCCAGGCGCTCTTATCCGGAACTTCCGTAACGATGATTCCCGCTTCGATGACCTTGTTGAGGGCTTCGACTTCGAAGGCGTCCCAGGCCCGGCGCTGGAAGGCAACAGTTTGCTGGGCGGCAGAGCTGATGGCCTGCTTCTGAGCAGCAGTCAACTTGTTCCAAACCTTCAGGTTCATGAACAACACTTCAGGAAGACGGGAGTGTTCGTTCATTGTGTAGTACTTGACGACCTGATAATGGTTGGAGGTCAGCAGGGAAGGGGGATTGTTTTCCGCTCCGTCGAGAACACCGGTTTGAATGGCTCCGAAAACCTGACCATAAGCCATATTGACCGTGCTGGCTCCCAGGGCATCGGCCATTTTCAAAAGGATGGGGCTGCCGATCACGCGGATCTTCTGGCCCTTCAAGTCTTCCGGGGTAGCAATGGGGTTCTTGGAGTAGAATGAGCGGGCACCGCCATCGTACCAAGTCAGGCCGTAAAACCCAGACTTGTTGAGGTCAGTCATCATTTTCTGACCAGCTGGGCCTTGGAGGAAGTCCCACATATGCGTTTTAGAATCGAAGAGGAAGGGAAGGCCAAACACGTTCATTTGAGGGTTGAAGGGACCTAGTGCTCCCGAGCTGACCCGAGCAATGTGGATGGCACCAACCTTGACCTGCTCGATGATGACCTTTTCATCACCAGAAAGTTGCCCGCCAGGGAAAACATCAACGCGAATCTCTCCGTTCGTATACAAGTTAACCAGCCGGGCGAACTCTTCGTCGGCCAGTTCTGTCGGATACCCTTGCGGATGGATCTCGGCCAGCTTGAGGATGATCTTGGGGTCGGCGGCCGAAAGGCCTCCCACCAGTCCCAAGGTCAGGGCGAAAACAAACAAGACACGCAGAGTCTTTTTCATCATAACCTCCTGAGGTTTGTTGAAAGACTTTATGCCCGGTTTGCCCATCGTTGATCAGGATTTTTTGGCGCAGTCTGGTACTTTCATGCTCTCAACGGGTTTCTTGGATGCGTTGAAGCAGCTTCTGGACCTCGGCAGGCTGGCCGGACCAGACGGAACGGGCCAGTTTCTGCCAAAGGCCGAGATTGTCCGGCCGCAAGAGCAGAACTCCTGCCGCCTGAAGGCTGCGGCTGATTTCTTCCTCGTAGCTGGCCCAGATTTCCCGCTGGAAACCTGCGACATCCTGGGCTGCCTGCCTCAGCAGTTCCCGGTCGGCAGGGGCCATTTCCGCCAGGGCAACCGCTGAGGCGATGATCACTTCGGGAAGCCGTGCGTGCTCGTCAAGGGTGTAGTACGGTGCCACTTTGTAGTGGCCCGAGGCGTAGTAGGTGGCCAGGTTGTTCTCGGCACCGTCGATTTCCCCGGTCCGCAACGCTCCGTAAACGTTGGCGAAGGCCATAGGAATGGGTGTGACTCCGAAGGCTTCCACAAGGCTCATCATGGGGATGCTCTCTTGAACTCGGATGTGCAGGCCGGTCAGGTCGGCGGTACGCTTGAGAGGAGCTCCCACGGTATAGAAGCTCCGGGCCCCGGCCTCGAACCAACCAAGACCGACAAGACGGCCGGCTTCCAGGTCTGCCAGCAGTTCCCGGCCGATGGGACCAGTCAGAACTTTCCACATATGGTTGTCGTCGCGGTACAGGTAGGGCATGAACAGGGCCGCCATACGGGGTGCGAACAACTGCACGGCAGCAATGGAAACCCGGGCCAGGTCAATGCCGCCGAACTGCACCTGCTCGATGACGGAGACCTCGTCGCCCAAGACTCCTCCGGCATAAACCTCGACGGCAATGCGGCCTTTCGATAGTTCCTTGACCCTGCGGGCGAATTCATAGTCAGCCTTGGTGGTGGGAAAATCCTCGGGCTGGATTTCCGACATCCGCAGAATGAGTGTCGGTTGTATCTGGGCCGAAAGAGGAAGGACGAACAATACAGCGAGGGTAAGGAGCGCGATTCGGGAAATCAACGGGCTTCTCCTGCTGTTTCAGTCAGGCTTCGGAACTCGGCGGGGCTGCAGCCCTCGTGCTTGCGGAACACCCTGGCAAAGTAGGCTGGGTCATGGAACCCGACCAGATGGGAAACTTCCTTCACCGAAAGGCTTCCATCACGAAGGTATTTTCTGGCACTAGCTATCCGAAACTGGGCCAGGCAGTCGGCAAAGCCCTTTCCGGTGCTGCGGGCCAGCTGACGCGATAAATGAGAGGGAGAGATTCCCACCTCGTGGGCCACCTCGTTCAGCGACAGATCCTCACTCTGGCGGCTTTCCAGAATCTGAAGGGCGCGAGAGACCCCCAGGGAAGGGGCCTGATCGTCGAGAAAACTCCCTGTACCATGGGAATCCTCTGTCCCCTGCCAAACGGGTACCACCAGCACCGGACTGCTCTGGTTGGCCAAGGTCGCCGCGCGGTGGGCGGCCCTCACCAGGGCTAGGGGGGCAACGGTGCCCTGGGCATTCAAGGCGGCTCCCGCCAGGAGGGGGATACCCAACTCGGTCCGAACCTGTTCGCGAAAGGTTCTGATCCGCAGCGGCAGATCCCGCGAGTCAGAAAGGGATTGGCCCATCAAAATAGCACGGACGCAGGAACCGCAGACCTCAGCGAGGGCAACGCAACCACCTGAGGCAAAGGCTGCTTCCGCCATGCGGGCCACATGGGTTAGGGGAGCTCCGGTTTGAACCGGACGTACTTCCACCAGGGCCTCCAGTCCTCCGGTCAGTCCCATCAAATCGAGAAATTGCAGGATCTGCCCTGAATCGGGTAAGCCTTCAGCGAGATCGTTGCGAAGCCGGTCGGCCACCAGACGCAGGGCGCTGTCGAACCTGGCCCTGGCTTCCTGGCTCGACCTCTGGTCGTTTTCCTGGCTAGAAATCCGCAACAGGACACGGTTTACCGTTTCCTGGATCTCGTTGCCCGACGCAGGTTTCAGGAGAAAGTCATCGACCTGCAACCGGACGGCACTGCGGGCATAGTCAAACTGATCGTAGGCCGTCAGAAAGATAAAACCCATTCTCGGGTACAAGCGCCGCATCCTTTCGGCGACCTCGATTCCATCAATGCCCGGCATGCGGATGTCGAGGATGGCCAGGTCGGGACGGCAGCGCTCGGCGGCTTCCAGGGCTTGAATGCCGTTTTCCGCTTCGATCAGTTCCCAGTCGGGTTCACTTTCGAGGATGCGGCGGAGGGCCCGGCGCTCTATCTCTTCGTCATCGGCGATCAGAATTTTGCGGATCATAGCTCTCCCTTGGGTATGGAGATGACAATCATAGTTCCCCGGCTTGGGCTGGAGTAGGCGGCGGTGCGTATCCCCTGCTGATATAGAAAAGACAACCGGCTTTCAAGGCTTGCGGTACCGATGCCCAACTCGGTGACCCGCTGGTCGCGCATAGAAGCCCTGACCCTGGCCAGCACCTCGGCAGGCATTCCTCCGCCATTATCGTACACCGCCAACTTGATCCTCTGAGCCCTTGCACGGGCCAAAATCACCACTTGCCCCCCCCCGATAACCGGTTCGATTCCGTGCAGAACCGCATTCTCGACCAAGGGCTGGAGCGTGAACCGGGGGATAAGAAAGCCCAGGGCCTCCGGATCGGTGTGGATGGCCCAGGTCAGGCGTTGCCCGAACCTAATGCTCTGAAAGGAAAGGTACTCGCGGACCATGGC
>JAIFLN010000116.1 GCA_020049045.1 Spirochaetota bacterium
TTGAAGCAACTTGCCATCCATCCCCGTCAGGGACTATAGAATGGAGGCATGAAAAAGATGGGACTACCCGCCAGGAAATTCGAGCAGCATTTCACGTACCGCGATTACAGGCAGTGGCCTGACGATGAGCGCTGGGAGCTGATCGACGGTGTGGCTTACGCCATGAGCAGCCCGACCCTCAACCACCAAGGAATCTCTCGGGATTTAGGGTTTCTGTTTCACAATCATCTCAAAGGAAAAGACTGCGCGATGTTTGCCGCCCCCCTCGATGTCTTCCTCCCGCCCATCCATCAGATGGACGAAGACGACGTCGACACGGTCGTCCAGCCCGACCTGCTGGTGGTCTGCAACCCCGAAAAACTGCGGCCCAACGGCATTTGGGGTGCCCCCGACCTCGTGGTCGAAATCCTCTCTCCCTCGACAAGCCGCAAGGACCAGCATGAAAAGTATGCTCTCTACGAGCGTTCCGGGGTCAAGGAATACTGGGTGGTCGACCCGACCGGAAAGTGGATTCAACAATATATCCTAGGGCCTGATGGCAAGTTCGAAGTCGAAGTTACTTTTGAGCAGAAAGGCCTTCTCGAGTGCCGGGTGTTGCCGGGACTGGTGATTGATGTCGCGGGGGTGTGGCCAAAGTCCTGAAGAAACTCCCGCCTCTTCCCCTGTCACGGGTGTTCCGTTACATTAGGAACTATCTTTGGAGGTACAATGAATATTCCTGCCTTGAAATCTTTGGCCCTTTCGGTCCGTTCCCTTTCGATGGACGGTGTCCAGGCTGCCAACTCCGGCCATCCCGGGCTCCCTCTGGGCTGCGCCGATCTGGGTGCACTCGTCTACGGCGACGTGCTCAAGCACGACCCCACCCATCCAGACTGGATCGACCGCGATCGTTTCATCCTTTCGGCAGGGCATGGTTCCATGTTCCTCTACTCGCTGCTCCACCTGACTGGTTACGACCTTCCCATGGACGAGGTGAAGAAATTCCGCCAGCTGGGGAGCAAAACCCCCGGACATCCGGAATACGGCTGGACGCCCGGAGTTGAGACAACCACCGGGCCGTTGGGTGCCGGCTTCAGCAACGCGGTGGGCTTTGCCATTGCCGAAACCAAGCTGGCCGCCGAGTTCAATACGCCTGCCCACAAAATCGTGGATCACTACACCTACGCCCTTTCCGGCGACGGTTGCTTGATGGAGGGCGTCAGCGCAGAGGCCGCCTCTCTGGCCGGTCACCTGGAACTGGGCAAACTCATTGTCTTTTACGACTCGAACGGAATCACCATCGAGGGACACACCGACATCGCCTTTACCGAAGATGTCGGCAAGCGCTTTGAAGCCTACGGCTGGCAGGTGCTCAAGGGCAGTGCCCACGACATCGCTCAGATGGCCGACCTGATTGCCAAGGCCAAGGCCGAGACCAAGAAGCCCTCACTGCTGATTCTGACTTCCACCATTGGTTTCGGTTCTCCCAACAAGGCTGGCACCCACGATGTGCATGGTGCCCCCTTGGGTGCCGAAGAGATCAAGCTGACCAAGAAAAACCTGGGCCTTCCCGAAGACCAGCAGTTCTACATCGTCCCTGAAGCCCTCAAATATGTGAATGAAAAGGCACCGGGCTGGAAGAAAGCCTACGCCGACTGGCAGGCCACTTTTGCGGCCTGGGCCAAGGCCAACCCCGAGTTGAAGGCCAAGTGGGACCTTCACTTTGGCGACTACACGGCCCAGCTCGACAAGGCGGAAGAACCTTCGTTCCCTGTGGGTGAAGCGGTGGCTACCCGTGTGGCGGGGGGCAAGAGCCTCAATGCCTTCGCCAAGGTTCTGCCCTGGCTGATCGGCGGTTCTGCCGACCTTTCGCCCTCGAACAACACCTCGATGCCCTACGGCGAATATTCGCCCACGAACCGGACCGGCAGAACCTTCCACTACGGTGTCCGCGAACACGGCATGGGCGGAGCGGTCAACGGTCTGAACCTCCACGGCGGCTACAGGGCCTTCGGGGCCACCTTCCTGGTGTTCGCCGACTACATGCGCCCCACCCTTCGCCTGGCGGCCCTGATGAACCTGCCTGCCATCCACGTGTTCACCCACGACTCGATCTTCGTCGGAGAGGACGGACCCACCCACCAGCCCATCGAACACGCCGAGTCGCTGCGGATCATCCCCAACCTGTTGGTTTTCCGCCCCGGCGATGCCCAGGAAACCTTCCAGGCCTGGAAGTTGGCCCTGGCCCAGACCAAGCGCCCCTCGGTGTTGCTGCTGACCCGCCAGAACCTCAAGACCTACGAAAAGCCCGCCACCTGGAAGGAAGACTTCAAGAAGGGCGCTTACGTGGTCAAGGACGAGGCCAAGCCCGACGTGGTCGTCATTGCCACCGGGTCAGAAGTCAACTTGGCCCTCGAAGCCGCCGCGCTGTCCACGAAAAAGGTGAAGGTGATTTCCGTCACCAGCCGTGAACTGGTCAAAGAAAACCCCGACCATTGGAAGAAGCTGGTTCCTGCGGGAGTGCGGGTTGTCGCGGCAGAAGCCGGCATCACCAGCGGATGGCTCGGCCTGGCCGATGCCGCCTTGGGCATCGACCGGTTCGGTGAATCGGGTCCCGGCGCTGCCGTGGCCAAGCACCTCGGCCTTACCGCCGAGGCACTCTCAAAGTTGTTCTAAAAACCTGCGGGGTCAGACCAGTTCGATGCTGTGCAAGCATTCGAAGGTCTGACCCTTGGGCAGAGTGACCATCAGGTCCTTCTGGCTGAAGTCGCCGGTAAACGACTCGTCATCGGCCAAGCCATGCCAAGGTTCCAGACACACAAAAGGCGCGTCCTTGGCCTGCCAGATGCCCAGGGCCGACATGTTGGTCCACGACAGAATGACGGCCTTGTCGGACTTGCGGCTTTTCAGCGTGACTTTTCGAGAATTCACCTTCTTGAACACCAGAGCACCCTCTTGAAACAGCTCACGGGTCATGTTGAGAACCTTCCCGGGGGTCAATTGCTGTGTTTTCCCAGCAACAATGGTGTTAGGACCGCTGAGGTAGTGACGCAAAAACTCTTCGTCCTTTTCAAACTCCAGCCGGTAGTCCTCAAAGGCCTCGCCAGGAACCAGCGGGCAACGGAAGCCGGGGTGCGTACCGATCTGAAACAGAATGGGCTTGTCATCAACATTCTCGACCCGGTAGCGAATATCCAACAAGTTCCCTTTCAAGGTGTATTCCAGAGTCAACGAATACCGAAACGGGTACATTTCCAGCGTCTTCTCATTCCAGACATGACGGAAAACAGCCCTGCTTTCAGAGGCTTCGACCAAGGTGAACTCGTCTTTTCGAACAAAGCCGTGGTTGCCGATGGCGTAAGACTTTCCCTTCCAGCTCATCTTGCCGTCCTTCAATGCACAGCAAATGGGAAACAGAATGGGGGCCGAGCTGTTCCAAGAATTGGGGTCGGCTCTCCAAAGATAATCGAGGCCATTGTCGAGTCTTTTAAAATGGACAAGTTCGGCACCGAGGGTCTTGATTTCACAGGATGCAGTAGCAGACTTCAATAGTGTATTCATAGGTTTAATGGTATCATAAAAATGATGAGAAGCGAACAAATCCATGCGTTGGAAAATGCTCGTCAAAACTACGAAGCCTTTTTCAACACCATTGACGAATTCTTGTTTGTGCTTGACGAGCAAGCCAATATGATCCATGTCAATTCTACAGTAGTGGAACGGCTGGGGTACTCTCTCGAAGAATTGCTGGGGAATTCTGTCCTCATGGTTCATCCAGCGGAACGAAGGGAAGAAGCGGCGCATATTGTCGGTGAGATGTTGGCGGGCACGGCTGAGTTTTGCCCGGTTCCCCTGCGTACCAAGGCAGGAGAGCTCATACCGGTGGAAACCCGTGTGAACGCCGGATTCTGGAACGGAAAACCTGTTATTTTCGGTGTCACCAAGGATATTTCGCGTATCAAGCTTTCTGAGGAGAAATTTTCCAAGGTCTTTTATATTAACCCCTCAGCCTGTGGGCTGAGTGATCTTGTGGACCGAACCTATGTTGAGGTCAACGACGCGTTTCTGGCACTGACCGGCTACGAGCGCAATGAGGTCATTGGGAAAACGGCCTTGGAATTAGGCTTGATGTCAGAAGAATCTCGCCTGGCAATCGTCGCAATGGCCGACGCAAACGGAAAGATTGTCAATGCGGAAGCCACGTTGCGGGTCAAAAACGGAACCATCAAACAGGTCTTGTTGTCTGCTGAAAATGTTTTTATCCAAGACAAAAAATACCGGTTCACAGCGGTCGCTGATGTGACCGATCAGAGACAGGCCGAAGTGACGATCAAGAACCTGCTCGCCGAAAAGGAGCTGATTCTCAAAGAAGTCCACCACCGCATCAAGAACAACATGAACACCATTATTGGGCTCTTCACCCTTCAGGCTGAAAAGCTGAGCGACCCCGTCGCCATCGCTGCCCTCGATGATGCTTCGGCACGTGTCCAGAGCATGATGGTTCTCTATGACAAGCTCTACCAGTCCAACAATTTCAGTCAAATCTCAATGGTCAACTACCTGCCCACCCTGGTAGACAGCATCCTGGCCAATTTTCCCCATTATGAATCCATTCGCGTGGAAAAGAATATCGTCGATTTCATTCTGAGTGTGGACCAGGTTCAGCCCTTGGGCATCATCCTGAACGAACTTCTGACCAACATCATGAAATATGCGTTCACCAATCAGCGCGATCGTGTTATCTACATTTCCACGCAGGTACAGGGCACCCTGGCCAGCATCTCCATTCAGGACAACGGCAAGGGAATACCACAATCGGTGGATTTTCAACACTCTACCGGGTTTGGCTTGATGCTCATCGGCTTGCTGGCAAAACAGCTGAAGGGAACCCTGCAAATTGAACGGAACCAGGGCACAAAGGTTGTTCTGGAATTTCCTATCTGAACAACAGGGCTACTGTTCCGGCTGAAAATGCACGACGACTTCTTCCAAGTCCTCACGATGTTTGATTTTCAGATACAGCGTCTTGGTCGAGGCAGAGTAGTACCAACCATCGGTGTAGGATTGAAACTGCGGGTCGGTGCGCCAACGGATACCATGAAGGGTAATGTGGTCAAACGGAGGAACCCCCGAAATGATCACGTGCTCGGCTGACCCGGCAGGAAAGCGAAGGGTAAACCGGGCCAAGGACGAGGTAATGCTCTGTGAAACCAGACGCCCGGGTGTGCGGACGAAGGCTCCAGCTCCCCAACCAACGAGTTCCGTTTCTACCGGTGGGGCCGGCTTGACCAAGGCGTACAGGTCTTCGGCAAGCAAGGTCCCCTCCTGACGGACAATCTGTCCATCTTGGGTGACCAGAATTTCGGGCAGGCGGCCCGTGGTTTCCTGCCGTGCCAAGGCAGAAACAATCAGCTGAGCACCGACAGGACCATAAGCTTCATTCGAAAGCGTGCGGGAGTAATCCAGCCACAACCGCCCCAGAATCAGGTTCGAGCGGAGATCGAGCAGCCCCTCTCCCGTCTGGACAAACAGCTCACCTTCTCGACGGACCACAAAACCCGTCAGAGATTTGAGAACCACTTTGATCCGTTCGGAAACGGCTTCTGACGGTTGGGAAAGCGCCATGGCTTGAAGGTTCTGGAACATGGCCAGCAATCCTGCCGGGCTTTCTGGTAAGTTACCAGCCAACAATAGTTCTTTAACCCGATCCACCGAGCCCTCAGGACCGTACAGACGGGCGTCAAACCAGAGGCGGCCCTGACCCGTCCAATCAGGCTGGGAACGGCTGGAGGCCGCCTCGACGTTTCGACGCTGCACCGCAGTCAATTCAACCATGTTACCCAGGTACGAAACTGCTTCGAACCCCCAAACCCGGGAAGTGCGGCTCAAAAGACTTTGAATCTTATTAAAGGCAGCCGGATAGTCGCCACGGACCAGGGCTTCCCGCCCCCACGCATCAACGAGCCTGGTGGAAAACGCGGAGGACGTGGACCAAGAGGCATAGGCCTTGTCCCAGTACTGGGTCAGGGCGGCTTCCGCCGCTGTTGTATCTGGAGGCCCGTCCAGGGTCAGCCAGGCGAATTCCGGTGTTATCCCCGGTGCCAGCGGGTCGAGCCTTGCGGGACGGAACCCGTTCTTTCCGGCGACCAAGACAAAGGTGTTGTCTGCCTCGATCCGGTCGAGAACTCCATCGACACTGGCGAGCACCCTCTGCTTTCCCTGGGTGATTTCCAGGAGAGTTTTCCTTGCGGGACGGTTCAGCCGGGCACCAGATTCCGGCGCAAAAGGAATATGAAGAACCGAGATTCGTTTGGAAGCCTCGTTCGAGACGGGTCGGATCAGAAGCGACCGGCCTCCGACGTCCGTTTTGTCAAAAGCGAGCTGAAAGCCTTCTTGAAACGATACGACGACATTGCCGTCATTCCATGCCCAGGAAAGGGGTCGGAGACGGGTGGAAGAACCGTCTTTCAATTGAGCCTGCAAAACATGGGTGGGATCAAAGACGAATTCCAATCCGCGACCACGGAGAGCCAGCTCGGCCGGTTGCCCGCCGCTGGAAGTCTTTCCAGAAATGGTCAGGTCACCCAAGCTCTGACTGAAGGCGTCACTTTTCTTGGAAAACTGAAACGCAATGAAACCCAGAACAATGGACAAGTACAACAACGGGAGAAAGAAGAAGAGCCAGGTCCTGGTTTTCCGCATGCGGCATTTTACCCGGCACGAGGTAAAATGACAACCTTGTCCAAGAACCGTTGCCTCGAGTATCATGGCGCTCATGCGTTTTCGTCGCAGTTTTCCTTTGGCCCTTGCGGCCCTCCTCCTGGCCGGATGTGCGACGGTGCCTCCTTCGGTACCGCCCATAGCCCCCCCGGCAACCCCACCAGAACAAACCCCTGTTGCTCCGCCCTCTATCGTTGAACAAGAAACCGCATCGTATCAGTCGGCCGCCGACGCACCCCGTATCCTCGAAGCCCTCGACCGCCGCCTGGCCGAGCGCAGTCAAACCGCTGCCGACCTGACCACCGCCGATCTTTCCACCTACTCCAACCTGCTTCTCACCGCCGGCCGTTTTCCCGAGGCGGAACAAGCTCTGGTTCTTCTGAACGAACGGCAACCAGGTGACCGGACCATCCTGCTGAGTTTGGCCCTTCTGGCCGGCGCGCGTGGCGATTCCAAGACCCAGGAGACGCGGGTTGCCGCCTTAGAGCAGTCCTTTCCCAACGATATTGAAACCATCAACCTGAGGGCGAAGCTGCTCCTGGCCAGGGGAGACCGCGCCGGTGCCAAAAAACTTTGGCTGACGATGGTCGAGAAGCAAGAAGACACCACAGCTCTGCTGGGTCTCACCGACCTCGCCCTCGATGCCAAAAAGCCCAAGGAAGCGCTGGTGTACGCCGACCGTGCGGTCAAAGCAGCGCCGAACGACGATCAGGCCTGGGCCCTCCATGCGAGGGTGCAAAACGATCTCAGCCAATACCTTGCGGCACGAAAAGACCTGGATAAGGCAGTAGCGCTGGCTCCCGAGGATCCATGGCACCGGCTCGATCGGGGAAAACTAGCCTGGTTGCATCTCTATGACACAGACCTGGCCCAGGCGGACTTGGAATACGCCACCATCAAAAACCCCGGTAACTTCTTTGGCTGGGCCGCGCTGGCCGAAGTCTATGAAGAACAGAAACGACCGAGGCAGGCGTACGATGCCTGGCTTAAGGCGCTCTCCCTCCGCCCGGACTACCGGTTTGCCTACCCTTCAGTCAGCATGTTGGCCTTCCGGTACCAGGACTTTCCACGGGCGGCGGCCTTTGCCAAAGAAGCCGCCAAGGACTACCCGGCCGAATACGCCTTTCCCTTTGTCGAGGCTTTGTCACGACGCGCAATGGGTCAACCGCAGGTTGCCCTGACGGTTCTGGAAAAATCGAGACCACGTTTTACCAAGGGCAGTACAGTCGATGAGATGTTCCGCTTCCTTATCACCCCCGGTCAGGATTACTATCTGAATACTGCCTTGAAACTGGAAAAGCAGGAGAACATCCGGCTTCGGCTTCGTTTCTATCAAGGTTGCGTTTATGCCTTGGCGAAATCGTCCAATTCTGCCAGAGCAGCCTTCGAAGAAGTCAGCGCCAGCACGTTGGAACGAATACCGGAAATCGCCGCCGCTCGGGATTGGTTGGAACATGGAATCTGAAAAATCCTTCGACGCACTTCTGTTGGGACTGTCTCCCGACCATCGAATTCTCATCCAGACCCACGACTTTCCCGACTTCGACGCCATCGCTTCGGCCTATGGCCTGTTTTGCCTGTTTGAGACCTACGGTCTGCCGGCCACCATCGTCTACGGTGAAGAGATCCAAGGGTTCTCCCTGGGCGAGACTATCCGCACTTTGAAAATTCCTGTTCAGCGGATCAAAGACCTGACACCCGTCAAAGGCGATCAAGTCATTTTGGTCGACTCCTGTCCCGGCAACAAGAATGTCACCCTCATACCCGCTTATCGCGACATTAGGGATCAATATGGTTCCTGTTCCACTCTCATTTACGAGTATTACGCCGGGTCCAGCTTCCAGCCGTCGAAAACAGTGGCTACCGTTCTGCTCATGGGCATCATGATGGATACCAACTATCTGACCCGTGGGGTGGGACCAGCCGACCTGGCGGCCTTCACGGGGTTGTATTTCAAGGCAGACTGGGTAAGCGGCAATTACCTGCTGAACAACAGCCTTTCGGTGACGAACGTCCCCATTTTTCAGGAAGGTCTGGAACACATGCGGGTGTACAAAGGCTTTGCCTTCACATTTATTTCGAAAGAAACCGACTCGGATACCATTGCGGTCATGGCCGACGATTACCTGCGGTTCCATGAAGTGGCTTTCAGCGTGGTGGCGGGGCTCAATCAGGGCGAGATCAAGGTTTCAGTACGAAGCGAGGATCCTGGACTGGCCGCCAGCAAGGTGGTTCGGCGGGCACTGTACGGTATCGGCTTCGGGGGCGGTCATTACCACATGGGGGGCGGAACCGTCCACCTGACCAATTTCCATGGACCCGACGACCTCTACGAGCGTTTCCGCTCGGCAATCGATCACTATATCCACGAAGGAACCTGAATGAGCGACACCATCACCCGCCTGAGCTTTCTGGGAACAGACGGCGAAAAAGAATATGTCCTGGTGGGTACCGCCCACGTTTCCAGCGCCAGCATCGACGAGGTGAAGGCTGTTATTCAAGCAGAAAACCCCGACAATATTGCCGTCGAACTCGACCAAGGCCGCTACCAATCCTTGGTTCAACCCGATCAGTGGGAAAAACTCGACCTGTTCAAGGTGCTCAAATCCGGCAAAGGGTTTCTGCTGCTGGCCAACCTGGCCCTTTCGTCGTTTCAACGAAAAATGGGTGAAGAACTCGATGTGAAACCTGGTCAGGAAATGCTGGCGGCAATTCAAGAGGCCGAAGCCACGAGCAAGCCCTTCACACTGATCGACCGGGAAATACAGGTCACACTCAACCGGGCTTGGAAAAAGTCGAGCTTCTGGGGAAAGAACAAACTCTTGGCGGCCCTTCTGAGTTCGGTGTTGGGGGATGAAAAAGTCGACGCCAGCCAGATTGAAGATCTGAAAAACCGCAACGAGCTTGATTCCATGATGGACGGCCTGGCCAAAGAGCTGCCCACGGTGAAAAAGGTGCTGATTGACGAGCGCGACCAGTACTTGGCCAGCCGTCTGTTTCAAATCCAGGGTGCCAAATTGGTCGCGGTGGTCGGTGCCGGGCATGTGCCGGGCATGGTCCGCTGGCTGAACGATCTGCATGCCGGCAAAACGGTAGATTTGGAGGAGATCTCCCGTGTTCCGCCTCCCACACTCTGGAGCAAACTGTGGCCCTGGCTGATCCCTGCCGTGATCGTAGCCCTGTTTATCGGCGGCTTCCTGCTTAAAGGGCCGGACGCCTTTCTAGGAATGCTGGGTACGTGGGCGTTGGCCACGGGAGGTGCTGCGGCTCTGGGTACCTTGATTGCGGGCGGACACCCCCTGACCATCCTGACAGCCTTGCTCCTGGCACCGATCACAACCCTCCACCCCTTGCTGGGTATTGGTATGTTTACAGGTTTATCCGAAGTCTTCTTCCGCAAACCACGGGTCAGTGATCTGGAAGGCCTCAGCCACGACATCACCAGCGTCAAAGGCTTCTACCGGAACCGGGTGACCCGCACCCTCCTGGTGTTCCTCTTCTCCAGCCTCGGGGCTTCGATTGCCGTCTATCTCAATCTTCCCCTGCTGACCCAGACCCTTTTCGGCTGACGCCATGCAACCGGCCTGGGACTTCGCTGCTCTGCAAGCCTGGTTTGCCGCCCGACCTGGTCAAGATATCCTCGAAAGCGATTTGCTGAGGGCGTTCTTTCCCGAAACCCAGTCCTGGGGAATTGGTCTGGAACTCTTCCAGAAGCATTTCCTGCTCTACCGGCGTCTCTGGCTTTTCGATGACGAATTGCGGATGGCAACGGGTGAACGGCTCTGGATCAGGGGAATTCGCAGTACCCTGCTCGTACCGGCACCCGATGCTCATTGCGGCTGGCTAAACCCGGAAACGGGACGGTATTGCTTGGCCCCAGCCCCAAATCGGCTCTGCGCCTTGCACCAGGCTCCGCTGCCGGAAACCAACAGTATGAAATCGTACTATCTCGACTGGCGCAACCTTGAGGGTATGACGGAGGAAGGACTGAACAATCTGGTGGATGGGTTTTTCAGGTGGATGGGTAACCAGCCGGCAGTTGCCGACGCCCTGGAAGTGCTGGGTTTGTCACCCGAAGCAGACGCCCGGAGCATCAAAGCCCGATGGCGTCAACTCAGCCTGGAACACCACCCCGACCGTGGTGGCGATCCGGCGTACTACCAAAAGCTCAGCGCGGCTTGGACCGCGCTGAAAGCCCTTGGTTGACTATTCGGTTTTAGCGTACTTGTCGCCGACGACTTTATAGTCCTCGGCATCCTGTTTGCCCTTTTCCTTGTAAACGCGATAGGCTTCGAGGTAACCCTGAGCCAGCAGGGTCTTGTCTTCTGCTGATAGATTGTCGCGGTTTCCGCTGAGGGCAGGAATATCAAACTCTTGCCCGGGGAAAATCAGATCAGGATCTTGAATCTCAGCTTTGTTGATTTCGTAGATCGAAGGCCAGAGGACTGGGTCCTTGTACCATTTGTCGCTGATCCACCAGAGGGTGTCCCGGGGAATAACGCTGTGAACGCCCAGAAATTTGGGTGCCTCAGAAACGGGGGCTACCGGCTCGGGCGTAACGGCGGGGGTTTCCGCGGGGACTTCAACAGCGGTGGGAGCAGGCGCAACGGCCGCCGGTGCGGGCTTGGCAAACAAGAAGTACAATCCGATGCCGAGGACAAGCACCAAGATAATCACAATGATGGCAACAGCGACGGCAGTATTGTTCTTCTGCTTTTGGGCGTTCATGGGAGACTCCTTCAGAACATTCTTCTCTTTACCCATCGGACAGAGTTGCCCAAAACTGAAGAAAATTCCATTGACCAAGCTAAGGCTTGGGAAACCGTCAGGCTTTCTTCTTCGTCACTGCCTTCTTGGGTGCCGCCTTCTTGGCTGCTGCTTTTTTAGGTACGGCTTTCTTTTTGGGAACGGAAGTCTCCAGTGCCTCGAGGAACGTGTCAAACCGGTAGCCACCAGCTTTGGCAAGAGCCAGCCAGGCCTCTCCTTGAGTTGCCACGTCAGCTACGGCTTTGGCCAGTGCATTGGCCGTTTTCGGAACGGGACCCCGAGACAACGCTGCCAGCGCATGACGGGTGGTGATCCACCAGACCAGAGTCTCCAGCCCGCCTTTGTCGACCCAGACCGTTCCCTCGTACACATTGACACCTGCCAGAGCTTGGACTTCCACGTTTCGCAAGGCCTTCCTGAGGTCAGTAATGCCAACAAGGTGCGCCTGAAGCTTCACCATGGTTGTGCGGTAGGCAGCCTCGGGAGGAGGCAATCCCATTTCGATCCAAACACGGGTCATCCGGCGGTCAAAGCCCCAGTCTTCAATAATGCTGCGGCTGGTTTGCCCAGGATCCGACCCGGCGAAGGCTAATTCGCCCAGTCGGCCCAGCAAGGCCCAGGCGGTGAGAATCTCGAGGTGGCCACCGGTCCAAGCCAGGGTTCCCAAGGTGACGACGGCACGAAGATCGGTAATCACACGACTGACAATGGGAGCTGGATCCACCCGGCTGGCCAGAACTTTCTGAGCCTCCTGATACAACCAGGCGACACGACCTTCCATCTCGGCCCAGAACACGGTGTCGGCGGGACTGGTTCCCTCGGCGACAGCCAATAAACGGGACAAGGGTTCGAGGGAGAGCAGGTTGTGATAGGCGTTGTACAGTTCACCGTGCGCTAATTCCAGGACGGCATCACCCAAATCGGGCACACCAGCACCGTTGAGGCGGTCGCAAAGCGCACCGAAAAGCCCTCCGTTCACTTCGTGAAGGTCCAGGAACACTTGTTTTCCATAGCCGCTGAGTTCGACGTAGAGGCCCGAACGATGGACATCGCGCGAACGGCGGATGTACCAAAGCCCCGACCCCTGCTCCCGCATCACCAGGAAACGGTTTTCGGCATCGGTGAGCGAAAGAGCCTGCGCCAAAGTCTGATGCTGTGTTGACTTGGATCCGTCCGACAGCTTTTCAACGTAGGGAGAGGAATCCTTGATCCAGCCGGTGGCGCGCTCCCAGAAATTGTTGTACAGAACCAGCGCATGTTCTGTCCCCGTTCCATTGGAATAGGCAAACACATTGGAATTCAAGCTGCCGTCACGGTTCCACAGGTCGTACAGGCGGAAACGGCGGACTTCAGCAAACAAATGGCGACGATGCAACAGCGGGAAAATTTCCCGGTCATGCCGGCTGACCAGTGTTTGGTCGATCTTCTCGTCCCAATAGGCTTTGCGGAATTCCATGCCGTACTTTTCTTTGAAACCTTCAACCTGACCGTGGCCAAACATCGGGGTGCCGGGCATGGTGACCAGCATGGTCGCGACTCCGAAGTATTTATCGCCGGTGCCAAACTGAACGGCGGCGGTTTCCTCGTCGGGATTGTTCATGAAGTTCACAAACCGTTTGAGGATATCGGGGTCGAATTCCAGGGTGTTCTTGATGGTTGAGCGGTACTTCTCGTTCTCTTCCTTTTTGAACATGTGCATAAAGGCCGAGTTGTAGACCCGGTGCATACCAAGGGTACGGACAAAGTAGCCTTCCATCATCCAGAACGCTTCCGCAAGCAGCAGCGTATCAGGGACTTCCCGGGCAACCCGGTCGACGACTTCCCGCCAGAACTCCTCGGGAATGGCTTTGTCAAAAGCATCCTTGGTCATGGCATGCTCGGCCCGGGTTGCGATGTCGCCGCCGGTGCCGGGAATGGGGTACCAAAGCCGCTGGACGTGTTTCTTAGCCAGGGTCATGGCTGCGTCGAACCGGATGATAGGAAAATTCTTCGCCACATGGATGATCACCTGAATGATCGCTTCGCGGGTTGCTGGGTTCAGATAATCCAGTTGTGCCGTATCATTCCATGGCATCGAGGTGCCGTCGTTGCCATGATAAATATACCGGTGACGGCCTGTGGCTTTGTCGATATGGCGGAAAACAACGGCGGCATCGGACCGGTCGTAGTAGTGGTCCTCCAGCTTGATTTCAACCCGAGGGTCGCGGCTCAGATCGGGTCCGTCAAAGCGGTAGCCGGGAAAGGGGCTGTGGTTGAGCTGCAAGAACCAGTCAGGGTGCTCACTGACCCAGCGGCTGTCCATGGCTGTATGGTTGGGAACCATATCGCTGGCCACCCGGATGCCCCGGCGGCGGCAACGGTCGCGCAGATTATCCAAGGCACCCCACCCGCCCAGTTCGTTGGCGATGTCGTAGTCGTGCAGGGAATACGCCGAAGCCTCCGCCTCGGGATTGCCGCACATCTGTTTGATACGCTTCGAAGCAATGGAGCGTTCCCAGAGGCCAATCAGCCAGAGGGCGTTGAACCCCCGGGCAGCCATGACATCCAATTCAGCATCAGGAATGGCATCGAGGGTCCGGATGGGCCGTCCGTACTGCTTGGACAGTTGATCCAGCCATACCAAGGTGCTCTTGGCAAGCACAATGACCTTGGGCATCCAATCTTTGTCCGAACTGAAGCGCTCGGGTTCGTGGTCTTGCCCGCTGAAGGTCAGCGAGTGTTCGTACCCCCCGCCACCACCACCGCCATCACCGATTCCTCCAGGTCCTTTGGCCCAGAAGAGCCTTCCTTCCTCTTTCAAGAAGTCCAGGGATCCTAGCAGACGGAGCAAGAAACTTCCTAAAAGCAGTCCCCAACGCTCCTGCATATATTGAAGTTGCCCCGAAAGGCTTTGAGGTACGGCCAGGGCCGGAGCCCGGAGCATATCGATCAGATTCTGCCGGTCGGGGCCGAAGGGCGGCACATTCTCAAAGAACGCGTGGGCGGCTTCCTGAAAGGCGACGTACGACGATTCTGCACGGAGAGCCTTGTCGTCAAAGAGCTCCATATAGGTGCCAAAGGCGGGATTGAAATTGGCCAGGGAGAGCATCAGGACTTCTTCGAGAACGACTTCACGATGGCTGACACCGTCGGTAAGGCCGTCGAGATAATCGGCTTCGGACACTTTACCCGAATGAACGGCAACGGTGGGAAAATGGTGGGCGAACCGGGCCAAGACGGCATCGGTCTCGGCACGGCCAATCTTTGTCGAAATGAAATCAAGGGCGCGGGCCCAAAGGTCGGCACCGTGCTCTTCGCGGTACAGGGCCACCACGTGGTGAAGAATCTCGTCGATCAGGCCCATGGCGTTGATATGACCGGGAAGAACGGCACTCTCAGGATGGCGGATCAGGTCCCGTTTCTCATTCATGGTCTGGGCGAAAATACGGGTGGCGAGAAAATTGGCAAACACCACATTGCCGGTGGTGGAGAACAAACCATCGTCAAAACCGTAATGGTCCCGGACCTTGCGGGAAATGTGAAATTCCTGATGAATTTCCCGTTGGGCTGGAACCCTGGTGGATACTCGAGTCAAGGCGATGGTCAGTTTGGTCATTTCCGGCTCCTTAGGTCAGCGATGCCCCGAACCCGGGCAGTGAAGGCCGCATGGGCGACCAGATCTTCCAAATACGGCTTCATACGCCAGGCCCAGTTGGCACCACCGACGGTTCCGGGGGTATTGACCCGCTCGACAGCAGGGTCTTCGGTCCTCAACCCGGAATCCAGGGCAAACCAATCCTGCAGAGGAATGATGCACAGCCGAGACCGTGTGCCCATCAGCGCACTAAGGACTTTGTGGGCTTGTTCGGGGGTATAGGGCGCATCATCACTCTGCGGATCCAGACCGAGCGAAGTCAGAAATCCAGCATGGCCTGGTTCTTCCTCCCACCACTGACGAAGGGTGGAAGTATCGTGGACCGAGGGGGTGCAAACCGAAAGTTCCGGGTACTCGGCAACCCGGTAATAGGGCTGACCGGCAGCATTCCAGTCTCGAGCCCAGCGGCAGATTTTCAGACCAAGAATTTGCAGGTCTCCCAGAACCCGGGGAACACAGTCGGGGACCGAGCCCAGATCTTCGGCACAAACCAGCATCGATGTGGCTTCTTTCATAAACGTCAGCAGACGGCGTCCCTGTTCTTCCCAGTCGGTTTGAACCCGGTCATGGGTTTCCTGCACCAGATGCTCGAAGGCCCAGCGTTCATCCTGTCCCAGGCTGCTGTACGCCCGCGTGGCATAGTACTGCGCCGTTGGAACGTAGGCCCCATCAGGTTGGCGCAGCAGGGTCCGGTTGCGGAACCACTGGACCAAAGCGCCCTTGGCAGAACCAGAAACCGGCAAGGCCGTCAGATCTTTTTCTCCCTTGATGGTAGGGTTGAAACGGTACAGATCTTCCTGCGCCACTTGCAACAAGGCGAGTCGGGCGACAGAATCCGCCTCATCGCCCAGCTGGTCCCGCAATTCCATGCCGAAAATATGCGGCTCAGAGAACCACGTCAACCGACCCTGGTCAAAGCCAAGCGCGCGCAGGGACGCTTCGGAAATCTGGGATGCCGGAAGATAAAGTCCCAGCTGGGCGGTGTGATTTTCTTGCGGGGTGGCCCAAAGGCGGAAAAAACCCAGGACATGGTCAATCCGATACGCTTGGTAGAACCGGGAGGCATGAACCAAACGTTCCTTCCACCAGCGGTAGCCGTCGCGGGCCAGATTGTCCCACTGGTAGCAGGGGAAACCCCAGTTTTGGCCCTCGGGGTTCATGCCGTCAGGAGGAGCGCCCGCCCGGCGGGTCAGATCGAAATACTGTGGATAAGCCCAGACATCAGCACTGTCTTCGTTGAGCAGGATGGGAATATCGCCTTTGAGAGCAACCCCGAGTCCCTCGAGACCTTTAACAGCCGCCTCAAGTTGGTTCTCCGCTTGAATCTGCAGCCAGACAGGAAAGCGGGCCTCGGATCCCAACTGGTCCCAAAGCCGCTGAATTTCTGTTTCGTCGACCTTTCGGTGCTCGGGCCAGCTCTGCCATCCGGCGCGGGCGTAGCGCTCTCGGAGAGCCCAAAAGACCGCGTACGCCCGTCCCCAGGAATTCCTCTTCAGCCACAACTCGGCGTCGGCAGAGGTGAAAGACACATGTTGAAAGAGTTGATTCAACAAGAGCTGTTTGGCACCCCAAACCCTCCCGTGGTCAACCTGAACGCGGGCATTGAGTTCTGCCGCCAGAGCTTTCGTCTTGTCGGCGATGGCGGAAAAACCAGGAAGATCGGAAAGCCGGAGGTACACTGGATGGAGAGCAAAGGCGCTCATCGCGCTGTAGGGCGAACTTTCGTAGCCGGTATCGTTGATGGGAAGCAACTGGATCAAGGTGAGTCCAGCTTCATGGCACCACGTGCCCAGGGCCACCAGATCAGGAAATTCGCCGATGCCCGAACCCTGGTGGCTCCGAAGAGCAGACAGGGGGACGGCTGTACCAGTCAATGCATGATGGAGGGAGGGGAATGCCATGATTCCACTCTAGGGCCGTGACCTAGGGACGTCAAGGAAAACCCATTTAGGAGCCTTCGAGTTTCTCGATCTCATCGCGGAGTTGGGCGGCTTCTTCGTAACGCTCCTGAGCGACCGCGTTATCCAGCCGAGCCTTCAGATCGGCCCGTTCGAGGTCAAGCGGCGAGGGTTCAGGCTCGGGTTCATCATCGCCGATTTCATCCAGTTCGGGATCAAGGGCGGCCTCCTTGAGCTGCTCCAAACTGACTCCGTTTTCTTCCACCAGATCGGCATCAATATAAATGGAACAGTCCGCCCGGACAGCAAGGGCCAACGAATCAGAAGGACGGGCATCGATCTCAAGCCGTCGTCCCTGATGCTCCAAAACCACATTGCTGAAATAGGTCCCTTCACTCAGACTGTGGATATCGACCCGCAGGACTTTCGCATCCAGAGCCGATATAAGCTGAAGAAGAAAATCATGGGTCAATGGGCGTGGAATCTCCACTTCTCCCAAACCAAGAAGGATGTTCTGAGCCTCGAGAGGGCCGATAAAAATGGGTACGGCTTTGTCACCGTGAATCGGTTTCACCAGAACCGCATTGCCCTGGTCGGTTTTAGCCACCGTCCAGATTTCGGCCTCGATCAGTGTGCTCATGGGCTAAGGATAGGTAAAATCCGGTCAGGCGTCCAGGGTTGTTCGGTTGCGACCGTTCTGTTTCGACACATACAGGGCCTTGTCGGCCCGCTCGATAAAGGCCTGCGGTGTCGTATCCAGCTTCGGATCAAACTCAGCCACACCGAGACTGACAGTAACCCGGATGAGGTGGTTTCCTGAAACAAACCCTTCTTCTTCGATCCTCTTGCGGATACGCTCGGCGACATTGCGGGCTTCCGACCGACGGGTTTCCGGCAGAAGCACAATGAATTCCTCGCCACCGTAACGGGCAGCGACATCAATCAACCTCACAGCATCCAGAACAATGCCTGCCACTTCCTTAAGGGTAACGTCCCCAGCCAAGTGACCATAAGTGTCGTTGACCCGCTTGAAATGATCGATGTCGAGCATCAGCAGCGACGCCGTTCCTTCCTCTTGGACACAAGCTTTCATTCTGTCCTGAAGGGTGTTGAGGAAGAAATGCTTCAGCTTCAGCTTGGTCATCATGTCGGTGGTGGTCATTTCAAACAGGTAGGCATTGTGGATAGCGATAGCAGCCAGCCCGGCTATGCTTAGTAGG
>JAIFLN010000006.1 GCA_020049045.1 Spirochaetota bacterium
ATTCGTCTTTTCCGTACAGGTGGAGCGAAAACCCAGGAACACCCAGTGCATCATCGAGCCCCTGAAAGCCCGTGGGACCGGTTCCCTGCCCCAGCAAATTGACCATGACGGCAGGACTGTGGAACCCTGGCTCGCCCAGGGGCAGGCCGGCAACCGCCCGCAGGTGGTTTTCAAACTGGCAGGTGCGGCAGGCTTCCATGGTGTAGTGGCCCGAGTTGTGGGGCCGGGGTGCGGTTTCATTGACCAGGACGCTGCCATCCCGGGTCAGGAACAGCTCCACACCGAACACCCCTACCCCGTCCAGAGCCTCGACGACGGCTATGGCAACCTCACGGGCACGGTTTTCCACTTCAGGGCTCAGCGAGGCGGGAACCAGAACGCTGGTGCAGATATTCAGCACAGGGTCAAAGACCATCTCGGTAATGGGATAGACGGCCACCTCGCCCCGGGGTGACCGGGCGACCATCACGCCCAGCTCTTTTTCAAAAGGGATGCAGGCTTCGAGAAACGAACCCTCCCGGATCAAGGTGTTCCCAGGAAGGGCTTTGGGCAGGTCCGAAGCCGAGCGGAGCAGGACAACACCCCGGCCGTCGTAGCCACCGGTGCGGGCCTTCTGCACCACGGGAAAGTCGCTCGGGCCAAGATCGGCCACGGCCTTGTCGACAAAGGGCGCCACGGGAAGCCCGGCACGCAGGTACCGTTCCTTTTGCAGCACTTTGTCCTGCACCACCTGCAGCAACCGCGGCGAGGGAAGAATGGTATGGCCGTCCACTTCGAGCTCGGCCAAGACTGCGGTGTCACAATGCTCTATGTCGTAGGTGGTCACTTCGCAGCTGGTGACCAGCTCCGTCAGCGATGCGCGGTCGTACAGCCCGCCGGTGATGACCCGGTCGGCCAGCGCCGCAGCACCGGCTTTGGGATCGGGATCGAGGACAGTGAAGTGGAACCCGAGTTTGGCCGTCCGGTAGATGGCCATGCGGGCCAGCTGGCCACCGCCGACAAACCCTATGCGGCGCAAGGGATAGGAGCGATAGGCCACTAAAGCTCCTTCAGCAGGTCGGACAACAGGTCGTAGAAGACCGCCACCGAGGCAATTTCCACGCATTCCTTGGGGGTGTGCGCTCCTCGGATATTGGGACCAAAGCTGATCATATCCATGCCGGCCACCTTATCGCCGATGACACCGCATTCCAGACCGGCATGGATCAGCTCGACAACGGCGTCGCGGCCCGTCTTGCGTTTCCAAAGGGCGGTGGTCAGGTCGCGAAGCGGACTGACAGCGTTGGGTGCCCAAGCAGGGTAGCCGTCGCCATGGCGTATCTGTCCGCCGGCCAAGCGGACCACCGCTTCGATACGGCGTCCGGTTTCATCACGCAATGTCAACGAGCTGGAACGCTGGCTGGTCATCAGGAAAATCGTATTGTCGGCAACCCTTAGACTGGCCACGTTGCACGAGGTTTCCACCAGACCGGGGACCACCTTGCTCATGCCTTGTACCCCGTCGGGGAGGGCGGCGACCAGATCGAGAAAGATTTGCTGGCTGGCTGGCGTCAAGACCTTGGGAGGATGGGGGACGGAAGTGATCTCGAAGGCCAGGTCGGCACCTTCGGGACCCAGTTCTGCAGCGTAAACAGTTCGCACTTGCTCCACAAAGGCCTTTAGGGCCTTCAGCCCGTCGGCAGGCCCTGCAAGGAGAATGACCGCTTCACGGGGAATAGCGTTGTGCTTGTCGCCACCCTCGAGGCTGGCCAACTGCCAGGCTCCGGCGGGCTGACTGTGCAGAAATTCCGCTATAAACCGACCGCCGAGCTTGAGGGCGTTGCCTAACTGCTGATGAATTTGGACCCCGGAATGGCCGCCCTTGAGACCCTTGAGAAACACCGACCAACCGGCCGGCGCGTCGGGTTTGGCCGTCGCCACAGGTACTTCGGCCCAGCTGGTCATGCCCCCGGCACAGCCCACGGTGAAGTGGCCGTCGTCCTCACTGTCGAGGTTGAGTAGAATGCGTCCGTTGATCAGTTTGGCATCCAGCTGCAAGGCACCAGTCAAGGCGGTTTCTTCGTCGACAGTGAACAGACACTCAAGCGGCCCATGAACCAGGCCTTTGTCCTCAAGGACGGCCAGCATGGCGGCAGCACCGATGCCATTGTCTGCGCCCAGAGTAGTCTCATTGGCCCGGATCCACCCGTTTTCTTCGATGAGTTCAATGGGGTCGCAGGAAAAGTCGTGGCCGCGCCCCCGGTTTTGTTCGCAAACCATGTCGACGTGCCCCTGAAGCACCACCGTAGGACGCCCCTCGCGTCCCGCGCTGGCCGGTTTGCGGATGACCAGGTTGCCGACTTTGTCCTGCTTCCAGGCCAAGCCCCAGGCATCGGCCTGGTCCTTAAGGTGCGATAGGACCTTTTCTTCCTGACGGCTGCACCGGGGAATGGCCGCCAAGGCGGCAAAATGCTTCCATAAAAGGGGTGGGTTCATAAGCCCATTCTATCAAGGCTTCAACGAGAAGACTACCACTTCAGGGAATACGGCTCCGCCATAGTAGGGATGGTTGAAATCCTGTTCAAACGAGGTGGACCCGGAATACACGGCGGGGTCTTTCACACCACGGAAAAAAGCTCCGCTTTTTGCGCGGATGCCCATATCTGTGTAGTAACTCGGGTCGTAAACCGACACCCGCAAAGCGCCCGGACGGTCAACCTTCAACCCCAGGCTCAAGGAATAGACGAGGGTGACGGTCTTGCCGTTGGTCCGGGGTGCCTGCATGACGGGCTTCACCTTCACGCTTTGACCCTGATACCAGACCAGCAGGCTGATCTGCCGCTGGCTCGAGGCCAGTCCGTACACCGTATCGAGCTGCGACAAATCGGCGGCACCGAGTTTATTGGTGGCAACCCCTGGAAAATCCATCAGCACCAGTGAGGAAAACCACTCGTCCCACGTCAGTTCCAACAGGGCCGAGACCACCTTTACCGGCTTTTTCTCGTCGAGAACCAGACCCACGCCCCAGTCCACCCATTCGTGGGGGTGCCCCTGCAACGGGAGGGTGAGCAATATACCCAGGGTTGCGAACAGCAAAACCCGCTTCAACGCCATGGACTCATCCTTTTTCCCGGTGCCGTCCCCGGTAAGAAGTGGGGGGCAGCCCGGTGAATTTTTTGAAGACACTGGAAAAGTAATACGGGCTGTTAAAAGCCAGCTTCTCGCTGATCTGTCCCACCGTCAACGGGCTGGTTTCCAGGAGTTCGCAGGCCCGCTGCACCTTCAAGCGTAAAAAATACTCTATGGGCGGGTACCCTGTCTTGCGGTGGAAACTGCGGCAAAAATGGAACCGGGAAGTCCCTGCCCGGGCGGCGAGCTGGTCAAGAGTAAGATTCTGATCAAGGTGATCCAGGAGAAACCGGATGGTGCCCCCTTCGTCCCGGTCCGAAAACACCAGATTTCGGGCCCAGACCGCCGCCAAGAAACTCTGAAGGCTCGACGAAGCTTGGAACAGCAGCGGAAGGGAATACCCGCCCAGGAGCGAATCACTGCAAGAACGCAGAAGGGTTACCCAGTCGCTGTTGACGCCCACAGAAAGAACTGGGTTGGTCGGCGACACAGCCAATCGCTGGAGCAGAAGGTCGGCCCCCTCGCCCCGGAAGTGTACCCACCGAATCGACCAGGGGGCCAGGGTGTCAGCCTGGTAGGCGTGGGGGTTTCCGGCGGGACAAAACACCAGGTCTCCGGAGTGAACCTCGAACCGTTGACCTCCCGATTCCAGCCAGCCCCTCCCGGCCAGGCAATACATGAGGATGTGCTCGTCGATTCCCAGCCGGGAAATGCCATGCCCTCGGGCCTCGGGGAAGTACCCAGCCTTGGAAACTACGAGCTGGCGCAGGCTAGGATCTTCCAAAGCCGACTGGAGAATATCGGGAGGAATGAAGACAGAATGTTCTTGGGTGAGCAATATCCCATATCCTATACCGCAATTTCTCCCATGTCCATTGCGATAAACTCGTATTAAGATGCTTCAGGAGCATCAAATGGTACCTACCCTTCTTTCTCGTGACGATCGCAATATTCTACGGGATCTGGCCCGAAAGCAGGCCGACTACGCCGCCCTCCCCGTCATGGCCGAGCGCAAAGCTGCCTGGTACCGGCACAACGACTTGCAGGGGGACCGCCCGATGATCCAGGTAGAGACCTGGACCTTTGAGAACGATATTCTTCCCCCGCTGCGCTGCCAGTCAACGGCTGCCCAGGACATCGAGCGGCAGATGCAACGCGCCATCCTCAACCACGAGTGTATCGACGACGACCGGGTTGTCAGCGCCAGCTTCGACATCGAATGGCAACGGACCTTCCGCCTCTTCGGTCTGGAAAAGGAGATGGTCCACGCCACCGACTCGACGGGCCGCGACCTCGGCTACCAACACAAGCACCCCATCACCGATTTGGCCGCCGACCTGCCCGGCCTGGGAGCGACGGTTCGGGGCATTGACCGTGAAGGAACCCTCGCCTGGAAGGCGTTTGTCGAGGAGCTCATCGGCGACCTTTTGCCCGTTCGGCTGGCCAATGGGTCCCCTGGGGTGAGTCTGACCCAGGACTTGGTGCATTTCATGGGGATGGAGGCCATGTTGTACGCCATGATGGACCAACCCGACGAGTTTCATTCCATCATGGATCGCCTCAGCACCGACCATCTCGATTGGCTCGTGTGGCAACAGGACCAGGGGTTTTGGTTTGTCAACAACGGCAACGACTGGCTCAACCAAGGCTCCCAGGGTTTCACCCGCAACTTACCACGCCCCGGAGCCTCGAGGATAGAATTAGCCGACCTCTGGGGATACATGGACTCCCAGGAAACTGTGGGAATTTCACCCGACATGTTCGGCGAGTTCGTCTTTCCCTACTACCGCCGCATCGCCGAGCGCTTCGGGCTGCTTTCGTACGGCTGCTGCGAACCCGTCCACACGATCTGGAAGGATTACCTCTCCACCCTGCCCAATCTGCGCAAAGTCTCGATCTCCCCCTGGTGTGACGAGGCTTTTATGGGCGAAGCGCTGAGGGGAAGCCGCACCATTTTCCACCGAAAACCAAGTCCTATGACCATCAATACAGACGGGGCTCTGGACGAGGAGGTCTTCGCCGAGCATATCCGCACCACGCTTCGCCATGCCAAGGGCTGCCGTGTGGAATTCTCCTTTCGAGACATTTACACCCTGGGCGGCCATCGGAACAAAGCCCGCCGCATGGTGGAGATTGTACGCCGGGAGATTGACCGTCGTATTATTTCGTAATACCATCGGCCTACGGGGGCATTGTTGTGAAGAACGAAATCATCACCTTCAAAGTAGACGAGTCTCTGGCGGAGCTGATTCACCGATTACCCAATAAAAGTGAATTCATCCGCCAGGCGGTGATGGCAGCCCTCGAGAACACCTGTCCCCTGTGCCAGGGTACCGGCAGCCTCAACCCTGACCAGAAAAAGCACTGGGACGAGTTTGCGGGCCACCACCAGATCGAGCAGTGTCACGACTGCAACGCCATTCACATCCATTGCATCTACGAAGACGCGGGCAGCAGCAATACCTGATGGAACTTCTTCAACCCTTTCTCGACAATGCCTTTCTTCGCAATGCGCTGGCCTCGGGGGTGGTGGCGGCCTGGGCCTGTGCTGTCGTCGGTACGTACATGGTGCTGCGGGGCCTGTCGTTTATCGGCGATGCCTTGAGCCATGGGGTGCTACCCGGAGTGGCGGGGGCCCTTTTGCTGGGACTTCCCGGCATCTGGGGAGCCGCCGCCGGCAGTGCCGTCATGATTGCGGGAATCAGCGTGATTCAACGGCGCACGCGGCTTTCCAGCGACACCGCCATCGGGTTGCTTTTTGTGGGCATGCTGGCCTTGGGTGTGGTGCTGGTCAGCCGTTCCAGCTCCTTTTCCGGTGACCTGATAAAAATTTTGTTTGGTGAGATTTTAGCCTCGACACCGTCTGACCTGACACTGCAAGCGGCGGCCCTGTTTGCCACGGGATCTCTGGCATGGCTGCTCCGCCGCCCCTTTCTGTTGCTGTGCTTTTCGCCTGAGCACGCCCAGGTATCCGGCTACTCCCCCCGTGTTTTGCATGTGCTGATGCTGTCTATGATTGCCGCCACGGTGATTGTTTCGTTCCAGACTGTGGGAACCATGCTGGTGTTCGGGCTGCTGATTGCACCGGCGGCAACCTCGGCGCTTTTTGCCCGTCGAATGGGGGCCATTATGGCTGGAGCGGGGGTTTTGGGTTCGGCGGCCGTTTTTGGCGGACTCAACCTCAGTTACCACTTCAACCTTGCGGCGGGGGCCAGCATCACGGTCACCTCCGTGGTGTTGTTCTTTGTGGCGCTGCCGCTCAAGGCCTGGCGGGACGGGAGGGAACGGCATGACTGAACCAACCCCAACTCCCGCCATCCAGGCCGTCAAGCTGTCCATCGGCCATGAGAAACGACCAGTGGTCCTCGACCTCAATTTCACACTGATGGCGGGTTCGACTCTGGCGTTGGTGGGTGGCAACGGTTCAGGAAAGACCACCCTGCTGAGGACTATTGCGGGGTTGCTCCCCCCCCTATCAGGGGGGGTCCAAATTCTAGGGACAACTCCAGCGGCGGCCACCCGGCGCCTGGCCTGGCTGGGACAGTTTCAGACAACCAACCCTTTGCTGCCTTTGCGGGCCCGTGACGTAGTCCGCATGGCTTTTTACCCGGTGCGGGGTCTCTGGGATCCGCTGCGCACCGCCGATGAACAAATTGTCGACCGCGCTCTGGAATATTTCGAAGCTACCGCCTTCGCCAAAAAACCCATCAGCGAACTGTCGGGCGGTCAACGCCAACGGGTGTATCTAGCCTATGTACTGGCCCGAAAGGCCGAACTAGTCCTGATGGACGAACCGTTATCGAACCTGGATGCTGGTGGAATGGACCTCTACACCAAGGCCATCGAGGGGCTGAAGGCAGGAGGGGCCACCGTGGTGGTGGCCACCCACAACCTGGAAGATGCTGCCGCGTGCGACCAAGCCCTCGTGTTGGGCCCCGAAGGTTGGAAGTACGGCCCCGGGCATGAAATTCTGCACGGGCTTCCGCACCACCACTGAGAAACTAGAACGAGTCGACGAGAACTTGGAAGTAGGCCTGTGGTACCGCGCAAGCGGGGCACATCTTGGGGGCTTCGACACCATCAAAGATGTAGCCGCAGTTCGAGCACACCCAAAGCACAGGAGCATCCTTCTTGAAGACCTTGCCGGCGACAACGTTGGCCTTGAGGGTCAGGTACCGGGCGGAATGGCGCTTTTCAGACTTGGCGATCGATTCAAAAATGGTCGCCACGGCCGAGAAGCCCTCATCCCGGGCCACTTTAGCGAAGCCGGGGTACATTTCCTTCCATTCGTAGTCTTCGCCGTCGGCGCCAGCCTGCAGATTCTCGGCGGTTGTTCCCACCACACCCGCATGAAACTGACCAGTCAGCGTCACATCGCCGCCCTCGAGCAGCTTGAACAGGCGCTGGGCGTGTTCCTTTTCCTGGCTGGCGGTCTCTTCGAAAATCGCCGCGATCTGCTGGTAGCCCTCTTCCCGGGCTTTCACTGCGAAAAACGTGTATTTGTTCCGCGCCTGGGATTCACCCACAAACGCCGCCACAATGTTTTTCTCGGTCTGCGTTCCTTTCAAGCTTTTCATAGGAACCTCCTGGACCCATTCTAACCCACATGAAGACAGAATGGAAGATCCCTTGAGGTGAACTCCTCAGCTCCGCATTTTAAAATTGACCACTACAGCCCCATGGTCGCTGATCCAGGGCCGGGGTTTTGCGTCGGTCAGACCGGGATCGAGCAAGTGGTCGTTGTAGATGCGAAGGTACTCGACGTTTGCCAGGTGCCGGGGGTTCTCGTTGACGAACTCCTGACTGACAAAGATATGGTCCAGAGATTCATAATGGCTGTCGTGCAAATGGGTGTAATACACATCCTTGTAACTCTTCCGCACCTGGAGATCTCCGCAGGAATACAGCAGAATGTCCCACAATTTCTTCTTGACCTCGGGCGGATAATACCGCTGGGGGTTGTCGCCCTGCAGAATGTCGGAGGTGACGGCATGGGTGGCATCGTTGAGGTCACCCATCAAAATCAGCGGGGTTTCGGAACGCCGGATTTCATGCAGGACAATCCAGCGCAGCGCTGCCGCTTCGCAGGCTCTGAGGACCAGGCTGCGAGCCTGGCCGCGGGCTTCTTCCCAGGGGTCATGGCGGGGGTGCCCGTCGTCGATCATCGGCCGTTTCGATTTAAGATGCACCACCAGAATGATGGCCTGCTTGCCACCGGGCAGGTCCACCAGAACCTTGAAAACCGGCCGGTGAAACTGCGTGAACGGCAAAAACTGGCCCTGAACGTCGAGGCGGGCTTCCACGGGAAAATCTCGGATCACCTCGACTTTTTTGACAGGAAGGCGGCTGATAAACCCAACCCGGGGCAGGCTGCCGGTTTCGTCGGCCAAATCGACCATGGCGTGGGAATAGCACCCCGAACGGGCGGCGACATCTTGCAGCGCTTCCCGGTGAAAGACTTCCTGAACGCCTACAAAATCGGCGTCCATCTCGGACAGCAACCCCGCGGTCCAATCCGCCTTCTTTTCGTACTCTGCCTTGGAAAGCCGTTCTCCGGGGTAGGTTTGGCGTTCGGGGAGCGCCAGATTCATCATGTTGAAGGTGGCGATCTTGAAGTTCATAGGTACGGCAGCACCTGATTGGCCGCATCAGAGGTTTGCACCTTCTCGCCGTAGGCTCCCCAGGCGGTCAAGACCTTCCTTTCGGGGTCTGACAGCAGAGTGTAGGGCAAACCGTATTTGGCCTGGAATTTTTTATGGCTGGCCGGATAAAAGAACAAAACGACGCTCCGGCCGCGAAACGATGACAGCGAAACAGGTTGGCCGTCGGCATTGGGGAGGGTGAAATCGGGCGCGGGGGAATTTTCGGCAATCATGAGGACTCCTCTCGTCTCAAACTAGAGGAGCCTGTCGGACTTGCGGTTTCGGAGACAAAAGGAGGAGATTTCGAGGGGAAAAGTTGGGATGAGCGAGTCTCGAATCGAGATTCGAGGCGAACGAAGCGCGACTTTTCCACCGGAAGATCCTCCTTTTGGACCGAAAGGCAGGGGCATGTATGCCCCCGTCCGCCGTATTTTGAGCGGGATTCTGGGCGCCGGGTGGGCTTCCTCAGTCACACCATAACGGATTATGGCGTTCCTTTGGAAGCCCGCTCGGCATCCCAGCCCCTCCGCTCAAAATGCGGCCCGCAAGTCCGACCGGCTCCTGCCAAAGCGAGCCGGGTGCAATCGTATCTTGCATCGATCCTTGCTCGGAGTTATCGTAGCTCCAGGAGGACCGGTTGCGAACCATCCTGATCATCGACGATGACCCCCTGATTCGGGAACTCCTGTCTTCCTACTTGGATCAAGAAGGTTTCCGGTCAGTGACGGCTGCCGACGGGCGGTCGGGGCTGGTTCTATTTGATGCCGAAGGTCCCGATGCGGTGCTTTGCGACCTGAGTATGCCCGGGATTGGGGGCTTGGGAGTCCTGGCCGAGGTGAGGCGCCGTTCGCCTTTGACTCCCTTTGTTGTCTTTACTGGAAGTAATGACCTGGGACTGGCCGTGGAGGCACTCCGCCAGGGAGCCTGGGATTACTTGCTCAAGCCGCTCCCGGGACTTGAGCTGCTGCCCCCCCTTCTTTCCCGCATGGAAGAGCGGGCTCACCTGCTGAGAGAAAAGGAACTGTCCCACACCCG
>JAIFLN010000022.1 GCA_020049045.1 Spirochaetota bacterium
GAGGTGATCTGTGAGAAGCCGATCACCACCGATGCCGCGAAAGGGCAGCTGATTTTGGACGCCGAACGAAAAACCGGCCGAAACATCGTGGTGACGTTCAACTACCGGTTCACGGCCTTTGCAACGCGCATCAAGCAGCTCATCCGGGAATCGGGCATCGGCCGTCTTCACTCGGTTCACCTGGAGTGGCACCTCGACCGGCAGCACGGGGCCGACTATTTCCGGCGATGGCACAGCCTTCAGCGCCACTCCGGGGGCTTGCTGGTCCACAAGTCGACCCACCACTTCGACCTGGTCAACTGGTTGCTCGACGACGAACCGGAGCAGGTGCATGCGTTCGGCGGTTTGAAGGTGTATGGACGCGCCAACGCCCCCTTCTTCGGGACGAACTGCCGCACGTGCCCGCATGCGGCCCGCTGCGAGTTCTACCGGGACTTCAGCGCCGACGAGTTTATCCGCGACTCCTTTTTCGGTTGTGAGGCCGAAGATCACTACCTGCGCGACCGTTGTGTGTACAGCGACCAGATTGACATTGTCGACACGGCGAGCGTTCAGGTTCGCTACAAGAAACAGACGGTGCTGTCGTACAGCCTCAACGCCTATTCGCCCTACGAGGGGTACCACCTGTTCCTGACCGGAGAGAACGGCCGCATCGAGGCGGAGGACTTTCACGGCCTTGTCGGGCCCTTCAAGGGCGAACAGCGCTACGGCCTGCGGTACTACAACAAGGCCGAGGAAGTGATTTCGATTCAGCTGGCACCGCAGACGGGAAGCCACGGCGGCGGTGACGACCGGATGATGAAAATGCTCTTTGGCGGGTTGACCGAGGATCCATGGGGCCACCTTGCCGGAAGCCGTTCCGGCCTGATGTCGGCCCTGATCGGTATTGCCGCGAACGAGAGCATCCGCACGGGCGCACCACAGACCATCGCGTCCCTCGTGGAGTTTGCCTGATATGCCCGAGCGCTACTCCCCCACCGACTATTACAATGCCCTGCTTCGTGACCATGTCCCGGCGCTGTCGCATCGCGCCTGGCGGGGCGATTTTCCCTCGTGGCAGGCCGTTGCCCGCGACCGCTTGCACCAATTGCTCGGGGACTTTCCAGTGCCTGCGCCCCTCGAGCCCCAAGTTTTGACGGTGGAAACGCGCGGCGAGTTGATCGTGACCAAGGTGCGTCTGACGACCGACGCGCTTTCGGACATGCCCGTTCTGATCTCGCGGCGCAAAGACCTCGACCCGCGGGTCAAACACCCCGCTCTGGTCACCATCCACGGGCACGGCCACCAGGGAAAAGACACCGTGGTGGGAGACCTCCGGGTCCCCGGCGTCGAGACCGATCTGGCGGCGATGAAGAACGACTACGGGCGATCCCTGGCGCTGGCGGGATTCATTACGATTTCTCCCGACCTGCGGGCTTTTGGCGAGCGCACCGGTGAACTGTTTCCCGACCGGGACCGCTGCAATGTGAACTTTCTCAAGGGCGCGATGGTCGGCGTGTATCCCTTGACCCTCAATCTCGCCGACCTGACCCGGTGCGTCGACTACCTGGCAACTCTGCCCGACGTCGATGCCGACCGGATCGGTGCCATCGGCCTGAGCTATGGTGGCACCCTCACGACGTTTTTTGCGGCGGTCGAGCCCCGCATCCGGGCCGCGGACATCGTTGGCTATCTGAACCCGTTTTACGAGTTCGCCATCCGCCGGGCCAACTTCTGTGGCAGCCAGATGGTCCCGGGGTTGTTCTCGTGGTTCGACACCCACGACATCGCCGGCCTGATCGCGCCCCGCCCCGTTCTGCTCGAGATGGGCAAGCAGGACCTGTGCTTTTTGCATGAAGACCTGACGTCAGGTTACCAGGCGCTTCACGGGATCTACTCGGCGGCCAAGGCCCTCGACGTTCTGGAAGTCGACGATCACGCCGGTGGGCACGAATACAGCGGACGCCGGGCCCCGGAATTCTTTCACCGGCATCTGGCGGCACGCAAGGAGATGTAGGCAAATGGACAAGCATGGCTTTCTCATCGTGGGAGGCGGGGCCAGGGGCCTCTATTTCACGACCATCCTCGAACAGAAACTCGACGCCAAGGTTCTGGCAATCGTCGAGACGCACCAGCCCACGTGGGAGTTCCTCACCGCACGGCTGGCCGAAGAGAAAATCGCCGGTGTCACGCTCCTCGAGTCGGTTGACGACCTGATCGAACGCTACCCGGCGGCTTCGGTGGAGGGCGTGTTTCTGATGACACCCGAGTGGACGCACTTCCAGATCTTCGAAAAACTCGCTTCGGCCGGGTACGCCATCTTTCTCGAAAAGCCGGTGGCGACCAAACCCGAGGACGCCCGTCGGATTCTCGAGATTGCCAACCACCACCCGCACCCGATCCAGGTCGGGTTTGTGCTCCGCTACTCGGTCTTCTACGAGAAGGTCAAGGAAATCGTTGATTCAGGACGCCTGGGGCGGCTCCTTTCGATTCAGATGAACGAACGGTTGCCGCTGCACCACGGTGCGAAGTTCAAGCGAAGCTGGCACAGCAAGACCCTGTATTCCGGCGGATTCATCAACGAGAAGTGCAGTCACGACCTCGATCTGATGATGTGGATCAAGGCGGGCCAGAGTCGGCCCGTGAAGCTTTTCTCGGTGGCGGGGAAGGGCTTCTGCCTTGAGAAGGAACGCTACGAGACGGAGTTTTGCCGCGATTGCAAAGTGGTCTGCCCGTTCCGCGATGAGCCTTCCGGGTGGGCCAAGTCACGCGGGGGAACCGTGTACCACGATGCCACGTCGGTCGGAGTGGGGCGTTGCATCTACGCCAACGAATCGGACATTTCCGACCATCAGTCGGTGACGCTCCACTTCGCGGACGGCAGCCACGGCGTTTTCAGCGCCATTTCGATGAGCGGCGAGCCGGGGCGGGACATCCTGATTCACGGCACGGACGGCTTTTTGATGGGCAACCTGGAACAAGGCTCGCTTGTCTTTGAGAATTACCGGGAAGGGGGCCGTCAGAAGGTCGCGTTGAACCAGCTCGACGCCCACGGCGGCGGAGACGATGCCATCGTCGCCCAGTTTCTGAACTGCGTCCGGACCGGACAGCCCCCGCGTGCCTCGGTGCGCGACGGGTGCCTGGCGTCGTTGGTCGCCTTCTGGGCCGATGAGAGCGCGGCGAGCGGCAAGGTCATCGACCTGACCCAGGGGTGGGTGTGATCTCGACGCTGGACGACGACAGCCGCGCGGAAGTCCTCACGCTTCTGGACCGCGTGTTCCGGCGCAGCCAGCCGTTCTTCGGCCCCAGGTTTCCACTTTTGTTCTCGCCGGAAAACGCCGGCCACGTCTACGTCTACCGGGAGGCGGCTCACCTGCCCCTTGTCGCCACGATCTCCGTGTACGTGAGCGACCTTGTCACGCCGCAGGGCCGCTGGAAGGCTGCCGCCCTCGGGGCGGTCGCGACCAGCCCGGAACACCGCGGCCGTGGCTACGCGTCGGCGCTCCTGGCGCACTGCGAAGGGCAGCTCCGGCAGGAAGGTGTCGACCTGGTCTACGTTTCCGGCGAGGGCCGCCTGTACCGCGAGTGGGGGGCAAACCCGCTGGGAAGGTTGCGCGAGGTTGTTCTCGATCGCTCCACAGCGGTTTCGGCCCCGCCCTTGCCCCCGACGCTGCTGCAGGAGTGCCGCCACGTCGGGCCGGCCGAGGCCGCGTTGATCTACCGTTTGTACGCTCTCCGCCCGTCGCGGTTTGAACGGACCGTCGAAGAGACCCTCGCTTATCTGCAGGGGAACCTGTTCTCACCCCCGGGCGAGGAAAACACGCTCTGGGTGGTGGGCGAGGCTCAGAATCCCCACGGTTACCTGGTAGCGAGAACGGCCAACGAAGGCACGACCAGGTTGCTCCGTGTTGTCGAGCACGGTGGCGTGACTACGGTGCTGCCGTCGCTGGTAGCTGAGCTCTTCCAACGGCGTGCCATCGACAAGGTGCTGTACTACCTCTCCCCCGACGAGTTTTCGGCACACGGCCACGCGGGCATCGAGGTGCCCCTTACCGGCACCATCAAGATCTTGAACCCGTCGCTGATACCGCTGCTGCCCCGCCTGCAGCTGCCAGCGATCAATGAACTGCACTTTGTTTAGTTTCCCTGAAGGAGGGACCCCATGGACCTAAAAAGATTCCCCGACTCCCGATCGATGGGACGGGCTGCCGCCCAGCAGACGGCGCAGTTGCTCGGCCAGGCCATCGCCCAGCGCGGCGTGGCCCGGCTTCTGGTCTCGACCGGTGCGTCACAGTTCGACCTGCTCGACGCGTTGGTGTTGGAGCCGGTGAACTGGAAGCAGGTGGAGATGTTTCACCTCGACGAGTACATCGGCCTGCCCGAGACCCATCCGGCCAGCTTCCGGCGGTACCTGAAGGAACGCCTCACCTCGCGGGTGGAGTTCCGTGCTGTCCATTTCGTCGATGGAGACCATCCGGAAGCGGCCCTTGCCGAGCTGTCGGCGGCTGTCTCAGCCCAGCCTATCGACGTGGGACTGATCGGCATCGGCGTCAACGCCCACATCGCTTTCAACGATCCGCCCGCCGATTTTGACACGCAGGAACCCTACAAGATCGTGATCCTCGACGACACCTGCCGCCGTCAGCAGGTCGGCGAGGGCTGGTTTGCCACCGTCGACGAGGTTCCCGTCTCGGCCCTGTCGATGACGGTGCAGCAAATCCTCAAGTGCCGTTCGGTGATCTCCTTTGTGCCCCACGCGGTCAAGGCGCAAGCGATCCACGATACCTTGCGCCGTCCTGTCACCAACCTGGTCCCAGCGACCAAGCTGAAAGAACATCCCGACTGGACGCTGTACGTGGACCAGGATTCGGGCCGCCTGGCATGACGCTGTTCCAGCGGGCGAATCTCGTCTTGCCGGACCGCGTCGAGGCGTCTTCGTTCCTGCTGGTGGACGCAGGGCAGATCGTCGCCTTGGGAGCTGAGGCCGAAACCAGGGCCCGCAGCGCTGGTGCTGACCGCCTGGATTGCGAGGGGTTGTTTCTGGCTCCCGGCTACATCGACCTGCACGTGCACGGCGGGGGCGGCGCGGACTTTATGGACGCCACGCGCGACGCCGTCCACACGGTGATCGAGACCCACACCCGCCACGGAACCACGGGTCTCTACCCCACGACGCTGTCGGCCGACCTCGCCGAGATTCACGCCGTCGTCGCGTTGTTGGAGGCGGTGGCCGCGGATCCAACCTCCCAGGCGGAGATTCTGGGTATCCACCTCGAAGGACCGTACCTCTGCGCGGCGCAAAAGGGAGCGCAGGACGAGCGCTACCTTCTGGCGCCGACGCCGCAGACCTACCTCCCCCTGCTGGCTTCACCGCTGGTCAAGCGCGTGTCGTTTGCGCCGGAGCTCGACGGTGCTGCCGCGCTGATGGAAGCCCTGCGCGACCGGGGCATCGTCGGTTCTCTGGCCCATACCGAAGCGAGCCATGGGCAGGTTGTCGAGGCCGTGGAACGGGGCGCCAGCCTGGTGACCCACCTGTACTCCGGCATGAACGGGGTCCATCGTCAGCGGGGCCTGCGGCGCGTCGGCGTCGTCGAGTCGTCCCTGCTCCTTGACGAGCTGGCCGTCGAGCTGATTGCCGACGGCCGTCACCTGCCCGCCGAGTTGCTGCGGCTGGTGCCCAAGATCAAAGGCACCCGCCAGACCATTCTGGTCACTGATGCCATGAGGGGAGCCGGAACCTCGGCCAAGACGTCGGTTCTCGGCAGTCTGGCGAGGGGGCAACCCGTTGAGCTGCGCGACGGTGTCGCCTGGCTGCCAGACGGATCGGCCTTGGCCGGCAGCACGGCCACGATGGACCGGCTCGTCCAGAATATGGTCAAACTGGCCGGCTGGTCGGTCGCGGATGCCGTGGCCATGGCAACGTTATCGCCTGCCCGAGCCATGGGGATAGACCACCGGCACGGCAGTCTGGCGGTCGGCAAGCACGCTGACTTGGTGCTCCTGAATGCCGGACTAGGCGTCGAGCACGTCTTCGTGAAGGGTGTTCGTGCTCCTCGGTGAAGGTCCTTCTGGCGGGTACCAACTCAAGGCCGATCAATAGTCACAAGGCTTGTCTCAGGAGGTCAGAGATCCATCCAGTTGATCGAGGATGTTACTGAAAACTTTGGTATTTACTGCCTGGGAATGCTTTTGAACGAAAGCCTGTCCCTCTTCACCCGATTGGCCGATGGCAGGGTCGATCGGGATCTTCCCCAAGAAGGGAACCTGGTAATGCTCGGCCATGATCCTACCTCCTCCCGATGAAAATATGTCGGTGCTATGACCACAGGAGGGACAGAGAAAACCGCTCATATTCTCAACCACCCCCAGGATAGGAACGTTCATCTTCTGGCAGAAGGTGATGGACCGGCGAACATCGACAGCCGAGACTTCCTGCGGGGTGGTGACGATCAGAGCCCCTTCGGGATCGCCCAACTCCTGGATGATGGCCAGCTGCTCATCCCCGGTTCCGGGGGGACAGTCAATGATCAGGTAATCCAGGTCTCCCCAGTCTACTTCGTTCAGGAACTGCTTGATTGCCCCAGCCTTCATCGGTCCCCGCCAAACTACCGCATCATCGAAGTTGCGAAGTAGGAATCCCACGGAAAACATCTTCAGATTTCTCAATCCCGGTACCGTCAGAGGAAGAATCATTCCCCCGGAACTGACGACACTCGCTCCTGCCGCCCCCAGCATGGTTGGGATCGATGGCCCATGGAGGTCGATGTCCAAAAGACCCACTTGATGACCACGGAGGGCCAAGCCGGCGGCAGTGTTGACCGCCACGGTGCTCTTTCCGACCCCGCCCTTTCCTGATAAGACAAGAATGCGGTTCTTAATCCGGCCTTGAATTTTTGGCGTTGCTGCAACCCTGTCTTGACATTCTCCTTCAGAGCAGTGGGCACAGTCCTTGTTACAGGATTCCTCCAAAGCAGGGGGCATCAGCCCTTGAAGCGCAGCCTTCCATGTAGCCAGTGCCAGCGTGGCACAATGAGCAGAATCCTCAGGAATCGAACCGGCGACCGCCAGAACATCTTGTTCCGATAACGAATCGACTTTGTCCAGGGGGAGTCCGCATCCCAGGGCTGCCATGGCGCTGCCACAGCGCAAGGAGTGCTGGCAACCGTCGGTGGTGAAGCTTACCAGACCGATTGTATCACCGTCCATCCGAACCCAGAATTCCATGGTATCACCGCAGGGCCCAGTCAGCCGGGCATTTCCGTCGGCACCTTTCAGAGGGCCAAAACTGAGGGGGGTGTATTTTCCTTCCATCAAGATGTCTGTCATTTTTTTCCGCCTTCCTTTTCGATCAGGCTAACTCTTTCCCGCCCGAGTACACTTGCTCTACTTGCAAAGCAGCCACGGCATGCCCTGGATGCTGGGCGGGATTCCACTTCTTCATGTCGTCAAACAGGGGGCCGTCAGTGTGATACTCCCACTTTCCTTTGACTTGGTACGAGGTTCCGCCCTTGGTGATGAACAGCAACGATCCGGTGTGGGCCCCCGGGCTGTTGAGGTTGACCCTGGTTTTATTGAAATAATTATCAGCCACCAAGATGATCTCATCGCTATAACGATGGACGCAGGTGACATAAATCAGGTTCAGTGTTCCCTCGGGGCTGATGGTTGCTGCAACGGTAGGACCCTCCCGACTCTCCCAGGCCTCACGGACAATAGGTGGTAATGATGACAAGGCGAACTCCTTATGGTTTGAATTGCTGTTGAATCTGGTCCCAGAGGCTCCGGATGACGAGGGAAGCCGGGCCTACTTGGGTTTCGACAATCGTAAGCCCCTGCCACTGGGCTTGATTGAACTTTTGGTCATAGGGGATCGTCCCTAAAAACTGGGCGTTGAGAACAAGGGCCTCTGCTTCGATCTCTGCAGTCAACAACGGATGGATATCTCCTCGGTTGACGCAGACAAAAAGAGGAATCTTGAAGTACTGGGCGAGCTGAGCCACCCGTTTCCAATCATGCTGTCCCGAAACGGTGGCTTCAGCGACAACCAGGACGGCGTCGGCATTCGTGATCGAGGCGATGACGGCACATCCTGTTCCGGGAGGGCCATCGACAATGATCCAGGGAACCTTCTGCTCTTCTGCCAGGCTACGCGCTTTTTTCCGCACCAGACTGACCAATTTTCCCGAATTTTCTGCCCCTATATTCAGCCGGGCATGAACCAATGTGCCTGCCCTGGTTTGAGAGACCAACCACCGACCACATTCCCGTTCCTCAAACCAAAGTGCTGAGGACAGGCAGACGTCGGTACAAGCCCCGCAGCCTTCGCAGGCCAGTGGATCAATAACAGCCTTTCCCGAAACGGGATCGAGTTGGATAGCCTCAAAGCGGCAAACCCTCATACAAGTTCCGCAGCCGATGCAAGCCTCCGTATCAACCATGGCCACGTGGCCGCTTCGAAAAATCTGAGATTCAGACTTTTGGGGCTGGAGAAGAAGATGGAGGTCAGCTGCATCGACATCACAGTCGGCGATGACAGCCTGGCGAGCCAAGATGGCCAGTGCTGCGGCAACACTCGTTTTTCCTGTTCCCCCTTTCCCACTGATCACAACCAGTTCTTTCATAGGGACTCCATCAGCTCTACAAAGCGGTGGGCTATCTCGGGCATGGGATCAAGCAGGGTCTTTCCTCGGGCCAGGGCCTCCGCAACCCTTCTGCTTTCGGGGATCTTCATCAAAATACCAACCCCGGCCCGGGCACAGTACTCCTCGACCAGGGCGTCGGCTCTCCCTGATCGGTTCAGGATCACACCATGGGGTATCCCCAGACCCTTGACCGTTTCGAGTGCCAACCCAAGATCGTTCAAGCCAAAAGGCGTTGGCTCGGTGACGAGAAAGACATAGTCGCTTCCCCGAACTGCAGCGATCATCGAACAGGAAGTGCCCGGCGGACTGTCAATGACTGTCAACTCTTCCACAGAAGCTTCCTTACGGACCTCGCGTATGAGAGGTGGGGCCATGGGTTGGCCAAGATCCAAGGTTCCCCAGCTGTAGCATAGTGGACCGTCTTCCGCTTGGGTCAAGGTGCCGATGGGGACTGGTGTCTCTGTCAATGCTGACACAGGACAATGCCTGAGGCATCGACCGCAGGAGTGGCACAGCTCTGGAAAGATCATGAGTTTCCCCCCGGTGACGGCCAAAGCGTTAAACGCACAGTGGGAAGCACATTGCCCGCATCCCGTGCAGACCTCAGGGTCAACCCGCGGGACCAGGGTGTTTATGGTCCGGACCGTGCGACGATGCTGCCTGAGGAAGAGGTGTGTGTTGGGTTCCTCAACATCGCAGTCCAGCAGCTGGACAGACCTGGTCCCTGCCAGGGACAGAGCCAAGGCGACCGCGACGGTTGTCTTTCCTGTCCCCCCTTTTCCGGAAGCCACAGCCAGGGTCAAGAATGGGACTCCAATTCGCCTTTAGCCCAGGCTTCAGACAAATCCCGCAAGGTGGCCGGTGAGGTCTCGCAGATCTGGATTCCTGCGGCCTGGAGGACTTGAAGAGCTTTGGGACCCACGTGCCCGGTGATGACGACCTGAACACCTTTGGAAACCAGGGATTGGGCTGCTTGAATTCCGGCTCCTTGGGAGGCTTCTTGGTTCGATGAGTTGTCGACAATTTCGACTTCTCCCGTGTCCTGATGAAGGATCAGAAATCGCGGGGTACGACCGAACCGACTTTCCAGCAGATCATCGAGGGTGGTACCGGAGGTAGAGAAAGCAATGGTCATGGATAAAACTCCTTGTTTTCGGTGCCAGTGCTGGGGTTTGCCGCACCCCGGCAGAGCAAAGGCCATATTGATCAGATCACCCGATTGCAGGCCCTGAAGGATGGTCTCCTTGGAACCTGAAAGAAAAGCGATGACTTCGATATCGTGGACCTGGAGCAGTCTGCGAGCTTCGTTAGACAGGGCACCGCAGAGCAACAATTCGACCTTGTGGGCTTGTAAGCTGCCAATCCGCTTGGACAGACTTCCTTCCGGCAGGGAGATTTGTTCCAAAGCCTCCAGACAATCGTTTTCTTTCTTGAGGACGAGGCAACTGGCGGCGAAGTCAAAAACAGGCGCCACCCGGTTGTCCCACAGGGTCAGTGCTAAGTGCATGAACGATCTATGCAATAATAGTGCCAACGTCCAAAAGGCTGCCTTTCACCCGGGACCGATGCCCTGCTGCGACTATGTCCGTTGCAATCGTTGCAATAGTGCAATGATATTAACTCTTTCTGATGTATGATTTTCTATGGGTTGACCAGGGCTTGCGAAAGGCATATAAACAAGTGGTGTTCTCGAAGATTTTTCAGGAGACCTTCCATGGCTGTTACAGCAATCGCCACTTCTCGTCGTGATCAAGACGAACTGCTCTATAAGAAGCGTCACTCGCTTGCGCATGTGATGGCTGAAGCTGTTCTCAAGCTTATGCCGGAAGCGCAGATTGCCATTGGCCCACCTGTGGACAACGGTTTCTATTACGATTTCGAACTGCCACGCCCCCTCAGAGAAGACGACTTGGCGGGCATCGAAACCTTGATGCGCGGTATCCTTCAATCGAAAGCTCTCTTTGTCAGAGAGGTCGTCACGAAGGAAAAGGCCGCTGAAGTCTTCGGAAACCAAAAGTACAAACAGGAACTGCTGACCGGTTTGCCTGCCGATGAGGAGATCAGCCTTTTTTCCAGTGACGGTTTTGTCGACCTCTGTCGTGGCCCGCATGTAGAACACATGGGCCAGATCGACCCGGAGAGCTTCAAGCTGACTCGCATTGCTGGAGCGTATTGGAAAGGCGACGAGCGCAATGCCCAGCTTCAGCGGGTTTATGCCCTGGCCTTCCATGACAAGGCTGGACTCGATACCCACCTGGCATTCCTCGCAGAAGCCGAGAAACGGGACCATAGGCGATTGGGAACCGAACTCGACCTCTTTCACCTCGACAGTGAGAATCCCGGGCAGATTTATTGGCATCCCAACGGCTGGGTCCTCTGGCTGGCTATTGAAGATTACGTCAGGGCGCGTCAGCGCGATGGTGGCTACAAAGAGGTCAAGACACCTTTTGTGATGCCTCAAAGTCTGTGGGAGCGCTCGGGACACTGGGCCAAGTACCGCGAAGCCATGTTTGTCACGGAAAGTGAAAAGCGTCTGTTTGCCCTTAAGCCCATGAATTGCCCTGGTCATGTCGAGATTTTCAAACAAGGGATTAAAAGCTATCGAGATCTTCCTCTGCGGATTGCCGAGTTTGGAAGTTGCACCCGCAACGAAGCCTCAGGAGCCCTGCATGGAATCATGAGGGTGCGGGGTTTTGTCCAGGACGACGCTCATATCTTCTGCCGGGAAGACCAAATTGAAGCCGAGGTCAAGGATTTCTGCGATCTGCTGTCCACCATGTATGCTGACTTCGGATTCGCCAAAGAGACAATTGTTGTGAAGCTGTCTCTGCGCCCTGAGATGCGCCTGGGAGACGATGCCACCTGGGACCGAGCCGAGACCGTTTTGGGAAAAGCTTGCAAAGCCGCCGGGTTCGACTACCTCGAGATGCCCGGAGAAGGGGCTTTCTACGGCCCTAAACTAGAATTCACCCTGATTGATGCCTTGGGGCGGGGTTGGCAGTGCGGCACGATTCAGCTAGATTACCAGCTTCCATCGGCGGAACGGCTGAATGCAAACTACATCGGGGAGGATGGTCAAAAGCACCCGCCGGTCATGTTGCATCGAGTTGTCATCGGATCCTTCGAACGCTTTATCGGAATTCTCATTGAGCACTATGCAGGCGCCTTTCCCGTGTGGCTGAACCCTGTTCAAGCTGTTGTGATTCCCGTTTCAGGCAAGTTCGATGCTTATGCTGCCCAAGTCACTGAGAAACTCCGGTCCCAGGGGTTCCGGGTGGAGTCTGACACCAGCGATCAAAAGATGGGAGCCCGGATTCGCGATGCACAGATGCGTAAGGTTTGTTACATGCTCGTCGTTGGTGGCAACGAGGAATCTGAAGGCACGGTATCGATTCGATCTCGTTCTGGAGAGCAGTTGCCCGTTATGAAGGTTCAGGATTTCTCCGATTGGTTGAAGAGAAAGGTTGCCAGCAAGGTTTTGCTGTAAACCGAAAAGGGGTCAGAAGCCGTGTCACCATACCAAAACTATCGAAGCTGGGAAGAAAAGATGGTCAAGGGAGCCCGAAGGACAAGTCGGGGTCTTTGGAGTCACGTTCTCTGGTTTGTCAGCCGTATTGGCACCCAGGGCAAACAGTACTACACCATCATGTTCATTCCGCACTCAGAACAAAAAATCATCAACTTCAAGATTTCGGTGTTTGGGTTGAACGTGTTGATCTTGCTTGCCATCACTGTTTTTGGGGGTCTCGCGTACTATGCCGCCAACTTCTCCTCCCTCTCGCGTCAGTCAGACCTGAAGGGGACCCAAATGGAGTTGGCTCAGATCAACCTTGATTTGGTTCGGGAAGAGGCGGCCCAACTCCGCATCGTCGCCCAGGACTTTGAAACGGTGATGGCCTCGACGATGGATGTCGTGGGAGTCTCGCTTTCCTTGACTCCGCAAGTCGCTCCAGAAAAAGGCAACTCGGCTGCTCTGAATGAGCTGGTGGAATTCCAGACGCTGCGGTTGCTCCTGCAGAAATCGGAACAACCCCTAGAGCAAATTGGTGATGTCCTGTCTTCGCAGAAGTCCCTGCTGGTTGAAATTCCAAGCCTGTGGCCCCTCAAGGAAGTCCGTGGCTGGGTAACAAATCCGTTCGGACCAGCCATTCACCCTTTTACCGGCCAGTGGTACCTCCACAAAGGCATTGATATCGCCCAACGTCTCGGCACACCCATCGTTGCCTCGGCTAATGGTAAGGTATCCAGGATTGACTTCGAGGCTCTCGGTTATGGGCACTATGTCGATATCAAGCACAACTATGGATTCCTGACCAAATATGGCCATCTTCAACGGTCCTATGTGACCAAGGGACAGGAGATTCTTCGCGGTCAGGTGGTGGGTACCTTGGGATCCTCCGGTTTATCAACCGGGCCGCATCTGCATTACGAAGTCCGCATTGGAAACCAGGTGGTTGACCCCACCAAGTACCTGAGCTTCTCATCGAGTCTACTCACAGAGTGACAGCGGGAGTATATTCACAGCATGAAACAATCTATGAAGAAAGTACGGTGGGGACTCACACTGAAACTGACCCTGTTGATTGGAACAGCAGTGGTTGGCGTTTTTAGTACTCTGGGTTCAGTGGTGTATTTTCAGATGCTTGCTCATGAACAAGCCAGGTCGTTGTATACCATGGAGCTTTTTGCACAAAGGGAAGCCGCCAAGATTGATAGTGCTTTGGAGATTCCTCTCGATGAAGCAAGAGCCATGGCAAAAATGCTCGCAGCTTCAGGGAATTTATTGGAGGCGAATCGGCTGACAGTCATTCGTACCCAGCTGCAGAGTTACCTGAAAGAAACGAAGTCCGTAACGGCTGTTTCGCTATGGTTGGCTCCTGGCAGGGCTTTTTCCTGGAAGATTCTCAGCAATGGAACCTCTGAGGAACAGCCTTTTCCAGACACCTTACCCCAGTCTGAACGCGACCACGAAGTGATTCTTGAACCCTTCTTCTCATCGGAAGGCATTTTCACCTCAGCCGTGGTTCCCCTTCCTGGCACTACCGGTTTTATCGCTCTTGAGTTTTCCCTCGTATCTTTGCTTACCCAGGTTTCAGCGACACCCCTTTTTGAAACAGGATTTGTGCGATTGATGTCCCCCGCAGGAGTCGTTCTGGCTCACAAGGATTCAAAGCGTATTGGTAAAGTGGCCCCGGAGTGGACTGATGCGGCGGCAAAAGCGGATCTTGATAAAGTACAATCAGGGATGGTTGTGACCGGAGAGTATTGGTCTGAGTCGCTGAAAACGATGACGACAAAGTCGATGGTACCCATCTTTCTGGGGGGCGATCCACTCGTCTGGGTGGTGGGCACTGTTGTTCCCACCCCCGAGACCATGGCTGCCACAACCCGGCTTCTCACTTTACTCGTTTTACTCTTCATCCTAGGAATACTTTTCATCCTTCTGGTGATCCTCTTTCTGAGCCGATCGGTTGTTGGTCCTCTGAGATCCACGAATCAGGTCCTCGCTGAGATTGCGGCAGGAGAAGGTGATTTAACCCGATCGCTTCCCGTACGGACTTCTGACGAGGTCGGACTCCTTTCGCAGTCCTTCAATGGGTTCACAGCCAGTTTGAGGTCCATGGTCACTGTCCTGAAAACTTCCGTCGACACCCTGAACAGCATTGGTTTGGAACTGGTCGCCAATATGGAGCAGACAGCCGCCTCGGTGACCCAAATCGATGGGAACATTCATCTGATCCGTGGACAGCTCCAGAATCAGGTTCTCAGTGTGGAACTCTCGGTCGGGACGGTGGAGGGCATCAATCACGAGCTTGCCGAGCTCAATAGCCTGATGATTCGCCAGTTGGAGAGCGTCAATCAAGGGGCTTCCGCCATTGAGCAGATGGTTGCCAATGTCGAATCGGTCACCAGAAGTCTCGATGGCAGCAGAGAGCAATTCTCAACACTGTCCAGCATCTCTGACGAAGGGTACACACTCTTGGTCGAGGTTGTGGATCGAATTCGGGCCCTGGCTCAACAGTCTGAAAATTTGTCTGAAACCAATGAGGTCATCCAGTCCATTTCTTCTCAAACGAATCTCTTGGCCATGAATGCTGCTATCGAGGCAGCTCATGCCGGAGAAGCCGGGAGAGGCTTTGCCGTTGTTGCGGATGAAATACGAAAACTGGCAGAAGGGGCTGCGATTCAAAGTCGAGAAATTGGTAGAAACCTGAAGTTACTGAAAACGGGTGTGGACGGGGTTGTCGGAGCAGCCACAACAGCCACTGAGCGCTTTACCCAAGTCAAGGAGTCCGTTGAAACAGCCCGAACTTACCAAGCGCAAGTCACCGCCTCGATGGAAGAGCAGTCCATAGGAAACCAACAGGTTCTGGAAGCGCTTTCAACGGTCAAAGAGCTGAGCGCAGGAGTTCAGGCGCTTGGAAAGCGAATCGAAATCAGCGGGCAGTCTGTCCGGAATCAAATTGGCAATGTCTCTGATATCAGTGGAGCCATTGTCGCCAGCATGGAAGAAATTGGCACAGGTACCGGAGAAATCAGCCATTCGACCCAGGATATCACCTCATTGGCTGCAAGCAACCGAGAGGCTATCGGAGAGGTCGAACGGAAGATCGGGCAGTTCAAAGTTTGAGATCGTGCCCGTGATGTTCTCCGCAGTCTTCGTGATGGCATAGTTCCGGCTTGTCGGTGAGAGCCCCGGTGGACAGGTGCTGAAGGGCTAGGTGGGTAGGCCCTGTCACCCCTCGTACCACTGTCATTCCAAACCGTTGCAGGGCTGTGAATGCACCGCCGCCGATTTGTCCGACCAGGACATGAGTGACTTGTTCGGCATGGAGGACTTGAGCCAGCCCGCTTTTACAGGCGCACCCCTGGTCTGTGCTCAGAACCTTGAAGGGAACGGGGTCGGTGAGCGGGACACGGAACAAGGAAATTTCCGGGGCATGGCCCCAGTGAGAAACGACGTCTTTGCCTTGGGTGGGAACGGCAACGATCATAGGTGAACCTCCGGCTCGGACCATGGTGCTTCCCGTTTCGAGAACAAGGGCATAGCCCCGGCTCAAGGCGAGGGCTGTCTTGCGCCGCGCTTGGTTCAATACCCGACCCAAAGTGGGTCGCGAAATTCCCATTTGTTGGGCGGCGGCTTCCTGAAACAGGCCGTCAGCGTCCACCAACCGGAAGGCTTCGACCTCGTCAAAGCTCAGGGTGAGGGTTTCGAGCTCGCGACCGGGAATACCGGCCGGTTTGAACATTCGCGCAGGAAAGTCAGCCGCTACGCAACGGGTGATCTGTGGTCTCGGCATCATTTAATTATGGACATATGCTCATAATGGTCAAGATCGTTTCGGTCGAAAGGGTCACTTTTCCCGGCTTCGGCCGTCCTGACCGGGTAGTTCCAGTCCCAGGGCAGCCGCTCGGCGGTAGAGCGTCGATTTGTCGACTCCCAGGGCACGAGCGGCTTCACCCCTGTGGTTCCTATGTTGGAATAGAGCTTGGAGGATGGACTGGCGTTCTGCCTCTTCCCGGGCCTGCCTTATGGTTTCGGCTCCATTTTTCCTTTCGGGAGGGCTGTTTGAGAATTCCCCCGGCAAATGGTGCGGAAGGATTTCATCCGAGGAACAGACCACCACAGACCGTTCGATCACATTCTCCAATTCCCGGATGTTGCCTGGCCAGGAATGGGCTGCTAAAAGGTCCAACGTCTCCTCGGAAATACCTCGGATCTGTTTTCCCATTCTCTGGTTGAACCGGGTTAAGAAAGCCTCAGCCAACACAGGGATGTCCTCTGGACGGTTGCGAAGGGGCGGCATGGTCAACATCAGGACATTGATCCGGTAGAAAAGGTCCAACCGGAACTTCCCTTCGCTGACCAAGACCCCCAGATCCCGGTTGGTGGCGGTAATAACCCGGGCATTGGTCTTCTGGGGATGGTTGGCCCCGAGGGGCTCATATTCGTGCTCCTGGAGCACCCGGAGCAGTTTTACCTGCATGGCCGGCGAGATCTCTCCCAATTCATCCAGAAAGAGCGTACCATCTTCAGCCGTGGCGAAGCGTCCCGGTTTGTCCCGCTCGGCTCCGGTGAAGGCCCCTTTGCGATAGCCAAATAGTTCTGACTCCAAGAGGTTGTCAGGCAGGGCTCCACAATTGACCGCGACAAACGGTCCCTCTGCCCGTGAGCTGGCTTCGTGGAGGGCACGGGCCAGGACTTCCTTTCCTGTCCCGGTTTCTCCCTGGATCAGGATGGTGCTCAGGCTTTCAGCGTAGGCAGGCAGGGTTTGGATTAACCGGACCATGGCTGGGCTGGAACTGATCAGCGAACCGAACGAGGATTTTCCCTGAAGTTGCTGTCGAAGGTCTTCGATCTCCGACAAATCCCGAAAGGTCTCGGCACCACCCGTGATGCGGCCTTGTTCATCGGTCATGATTGCCGTCGATACAGAGATCGGCACCCTCTGACCGTCGCCACGAATCAAGCATCCTGGCCGGTTGATCAAGGGGGTTCGGGTACGCAGTGTCTGCCTGAGCGGGCAATCCCGTTCGCATTTGTTGGATTTGAAGACCTCGGAACAAAGCTGTCCGACTGCCTGTTCTTTCGGTACCCCTGTGATAGCAGCCGCAGCCTGGTTGAAGTAGGTGATGCGCCAGTCCAAATCGACAGTGAAGACCCCGTCGGAGATGCTTTCCAGGATTGCCTCAGTCATGGGACACGGCTCCTCATAGGGCAGTGATTCTACCTGTATAATTGTAGAAGACTTCTGCCTTCAGGCCGGATTGCAGACGCCCCAGGTTCTCCACCCCGGTGCAGTGGCTGATTCCGATTCGACGGATCGGATGGCGATTCAACAGCGAAATAACGGTCTCGACAAGGTCGGAAGTTTCATTCTTCAGATGGAAGCCTCCCAGTACCAAGTCGATGGGTAGCCCGAAGGCATCGGTGGCAGCCTGAACGATGTTGCTGATGCCCCGATGGGAACAGGCGCTGATCAGTGTGATGGACTGGTTACCCACCAGAACAAGACTCTGCTCATCGAGGAAATCATCAGGAATCCAGGTACCGTCGCGCCAAACCATTAATCCGTCCCCATGGAAGTCTTCGGGATGGACCAGGGGTGACGGCGGCAAGAGGAATGCCCCGGCCGCGATTTCAGTGAGCCCTTTGGAAAAATGAAACCGGCTCGTGTCCAGCCTTTCTGGTCCGGGTATACCGATGGATCTTTTGGTGGCGGAGGCCTTGGGGTCGAAGGCTGCTTCCCGAATCCAGACCTGAGCCCGGGGGTTCATCGACAGGAACTCGAACATACCACCGGTATGGTCGTAGTGACCATGGCTGACAACGGCAACGTCAATTTGGCCCGGATCGACGTCCAACAGAACTGCGTTGTGGAGAAACTGTGCGCTCTGACCAAAATCGAAGAGGATTAAGGTTCCATTCCATTCTACCAAAGCTGAGAATCCGTGTTCGGCAACCAGCCCGCTTTGGTAGACAACGTTCTCGATCAGGGTCGTGACTTTCCCGTCAGCCATGGGGATCACCTCCATGCCGTCGGCATTGGCCCTTGAGGCCGAAGCTCAGGTTGAGGTTGGCCAGTAGGAAAGATCCACAAGTCGGACACCGCTGGGGGTCGGGTTCTTCCAACGGTATTTCAACAAGATGCTGGCAGTCCTGACAACGAAAGCGCTTGTTTTCAAAGTGATAGTCTCCGCCTTCGATCTTCAGCTCGCAACCTTCGATCAGCACTGCTGCGATCTTTTTCCTGGCTCCGTCCACCAACCTTGTGAAAACGGATCGAGAGACTCCCAGTCTTCGAGCCGCTTCCTCGTGTTCTAAATCTTCATGGTCGGCAAGGCGGATTCCTTCCAGCTCGTCCAAGGTCATCGTCACGGTTCTCAAGTCAGTTGTCGGTATACCCCTGGGTTTGAAACTCTGGACAACAGGAGGTCCTTGAAGGGTCCGACATCGTTTCATTCTCGCCATTTTGCACCTATGCTCATTATAATCCTTTCTAAACGCACATAGGTGTGCTTGTCAAGGCTGATCCGGTACCTTGCAGCGGTCAGAAACTGAAGGCCAAACCGGCCTGTAGTTCTCCTGTGAGGGTGGTTTGGGCGTTGACCTCGTAGTCCAGGGTGGCCTTTACAAACACCCAGGACTCGCCGAAGTCCCCTCGGGGAAGGTCAACGGTCCATTCACCCGAAGTCGCTCCTATCCATTCGGTGGAGAAGTGTTCAGCCTGGGAAGAGAGCGAGAAACCGAACTGGTCGGTCGGTTCGGCGGCCAGTTCGAAGGACCACAGAAAACTGTCGGAATCGGCGGTGCCGGGTTGAGAAGTTTTTCGATACCCTGTGGACGCGGTGGTGGTCAGAGGGAAACCCGGATACCAGGAACATTCCAAAGCCGGTACCAACGACCAGGATTTAAGGTCACCAACGGATTGGGCCACGGCGAACCCCAGGGCGGGTTTGACAACGAAATCGCCCAGAAGCACCGAAAGTCCGGTCCGGGCCTCGTAGTCCTGCGCATTGAGAAGGCCCCTTTCGACGGTCGCGCTTGCTTCGGCGAAGAACGAAGCCTCGGTGCCGTTGGCGGTTAGGGCTGTTTCTAAGGTGGCGTGGTACCCAACCCCGGCTGCGACGTTGGAGTCGAGGCCTCCTGAAAGGCGGATCAGGGGTACCAGCGGGCCGACGAAGGTGGAAAGTTCTGCTCCCGCTTCGGCCAGCACCGTCCGGCGGGTCGAGGTGTCCGAGTATGAAACGCCGGCGTCGCCCGACAGTTGAAGGTGGAAGTCCTGGGCAGAATTTACCCAGGAAGCACCGGCGGAGGTGGAAGCGAAGAAGGCGGCATCCGAGGCGGTTCCCAGGGCTGTTTCTACAAAGGCTTCGCCCTGGGCCTGCCAGGCAACAAAAAGAAGGAAACCCAGGCTGAGCGTTCTTGTGCTTCTCATTTTCGTCCCCTCGTTTCGATTTCCCGATCCATGGCAGGGATACCCCCGCCGCTATCCAAAACTCCCACTGTCAGCCTGTAAAACGCATCCTTTACGATTCCGCGGTTTTTGGCCCTCAACGCGGCCGAAACGAGGCTGGAGAACGACTCGTCCTTCAGGCTGCTTCGGATCAGGCACTCGGACAGCGGTTTCAGCTGGGGTTTCTCAATACCGCTGATAACGGTTATCCGGACGGCTGCGGCGCAGGCTTCCAGCGCCCTCCCTGCCGTTTTACCCAGAACCGCCGCGTAGTCGAGCACCTCATTCAGGGTTTGTCCGGCCAGTCCCCCCTGCAGCAGGAGCGACCCGGCTCTCAGAAGCTTGACCGGATCACCGGTTGCGGCCAGACGGGAACGGTTCAGGGCCTCCAGCACCAGCACCTCGCGTTCCATTTCGGCACGCAGCGCTGTCACCAGCAAAGGGGGAGCAGCACGTTTGACGGCCCCTTCTTTCAGCTTCTCCAGCAGAATCTCTCCCGGGAGGCCCCTCTCTTGGGCCTCTTGAAAGAGCTGCGCAAGGGCCTGCCGTTCCCCTTGGTAGGAGGCTGCTGCAGGGGAGTCCAGCCACAGGCTGGGCGGGTAGCCCTCGGCCGAAAGTGTGAGCGGTACGAGGAGGGCAAAAACCAGGGCCAGGGAGAGGGCTCGAGTCACGGCCGGTTTCCATGGTTGGAAATTCTTCCCTGTCCTGCAGAAGGGGCGCTCGTTTGATGAGACCGATAAGCCCCCTGACCGGCCGCCCTGACGCTGTGCTTGCGTTCCATCTTTTGAAAACGTTGCATAAGCACCGTGGCGCCCTCCTGTTCCCACCGGGCCGACCGGCGCACCTCGGCTCGAGCTTCTTGGGCGGTGCGGCCTGAAAGCAGGAGCGCCCGGATTTCACCCTGATAGCGAACCTGATCGCCCCCCCATTCCTGATAAATCAGCGCCGCAATGTCCTGATCGGGAGTCTGCGCCTGCATGAAGCTTACCGAAACGAGGCTCAGGAGCAAGAGCAAAACGTGTTTTGTCCGCATAGTCATTTCTCCTAAAGGTCGAGCAGCGATACTTTTCCACCGAAGCCGTCATCGATGGAGACCGCCGCATTGGGATCGGGTATCCAGTGGCTGCCATCGATCACAAAATTGTACTGATAGTCCAAGGAAGGGCGCAGGCGAAGGGTGGTCTCCCAGCTGCGCCCGTCCGGCGACCGGGTCATGGTGATACCCTCGGCCGACCATTGCCCGAAGTTGCCGCTGACCGCCACCGACTGGGCCGAGGGGGCCTCCAACACAAAGCGAACCGTCACCAGTTGGTCCCCCGGGTCGGCCAGCCGAAGCAACAAGGGAGAGAAGGCTAGAAACAAGAAGGCTGCAGCTGCAGGAAGCAGGTAGGGGAGTCTGAGAAATGGGGAACGGGGAGCCACCCGCCGGTTCACCCTCGCCATAATCTGGTCGGACAGATCGGGGGCTTTCACCCCGGCGGCCGGCGTGCCCAGCGCATCGCGGCGAAGCAGACTCTGCAGAGACCCGTGGCGGGCATGGCAAGAGGAACACTGGGCAAGGTGCTCCTCCAGGGCCTGGTATTCCTGGGCACTGAGGAGGCCGGTTTGCTCCCAGCGATGGATTTGGTCTTGAACGTCGGTGCATTGCATCATAAAGAACTACCTCGCTGACCCTTGGTTGGTTGCTCCCGTTCCAGCAACTCCCGCAGTTTTTTTCGGCCTCGAAACAATCGTGTCTTGACGGCTTCGTTTCCCAGGTGCAGGGCCTGGGCAATTTCCGCAACCGCCAAGCCCTCGAAGTAGAACAGGTACACCGGCAGGTACAAGTCCTCAGGGAGTTCCCCCATGGCCCAGTGAAGATCTTGAGAGGCTTGAGCCATCAAGGCGTCGTACTCCGGATCATTCTGGTCCAGGGCTTCCGGTTCCCAGACTTTCGCCAGCCGTGCGGTTTCCGCTTGAGACCGCTTCCACCGGGTCCGCAGATAATTGGCGGCAATCGAGAAGAGCCAGGTGCGAAAGCTCTGTCCCATGCGGAACGATACCAGTGCCCTGTAGGCTCTCAGAAGAATTTCCTGAACGGCGTCTGCGGCCGCTTCTTCGTTTCTGGTGCGGGTCAGACAGAAACGGTAGAGGCGGGTCTGGTGGGCTTCGACGATGGTGCGGAAGGCGGCCGCGTCTCCGGCGAGGACCCGGTGAATGGCGGCGATGTCAGAAAGTTCCTCTTCTGCCGTTTGGGAAGTCACGTTGGAGAGTATAGAGAAAATAGTTTGCAACCGCCAGCGGTCCTGCAGGGTAAGCAGGGTTGAAATGCCTAAGGAGGCCAGTATGAAACGGATACTTTGGATCACAGCGATGATCATCACGACCGGGTTTTTGTGGAGCAACGGAGCTGCTGAAAAACTCGACACCCTGGAAGGGGAGGTGGTATCGATTGACAGAACGGAAACCGAGGCTATCGTCCACCTGTTGCAGGCTGACGGTACAGAGACGGAGGTCGTCCTTCCTATCGGAGAGGCGGACCGGCTTCAGATTCGGGCGCATCAGCAGCTCGAAGTGACCACAGAAGAGGGAACCACAACGGTCAAAACGCAAAGTCAAACCCGGAAGAAGACGCAGATCCAGGCGAAAACCGAAGTCAAGGCAGATTCAGGGACTTCTGAGAGCCCAACCCTGCCCGTGGCAACTGAAACCAAGACCCAAACCAAGGCGCAGACCGGAAAACCGGAAGACGCTGGTTCGGGCCGTCGGCTCGGAAAGAGCTGAAGCCCGTATAAAGGCTTGACGTGTCTCCTTCAATATAGTAAATTCACTATATTGAAGGAGACCAATATGGCATCCACTTCGTTTATCCGAGAAATCAACGCCGATCAGTTTCAAACCGAGGTCCTCGACGCCGAGCTGGCCATCGTCGACTTCTATTCCGATGAGTGCCCGCCCTGTGAGGTTCTGGCCACCAAATTCGAGCCGCTGAGCGAGCTTTACGGCCCCAAGGTCAAGTTCATCAAAATTTTCCGGCAGAAGAACCGTGAACTGGCCACTGCCTTGGGCGTCACCGGCAGCCCTACTCTTTTGTTCTACAAAAACGGTAAACCCGTCGGTGAAAAACTGGCCGGTGGCATTCTGCGCAGCCGGATCATCAAGAACCTGGATTCCCTTCTGCCCGCTGAGGAGGTCAAGGCCATCCACGGCAAGATTCAGCAAAAGGACACCGAGGCCGACGTGCTGATCATCGGGGGCGGTCCCGCCGGACTGACGGCCGGTATCTATCTGGCGCAGGCGCATCTGAAAACCATCATTGTCGATACGGCTCTCCCCGGCGGCTATGTGGCTACCACCCACCAGGTCTCCAACTTTCCCGGGTTTATTGCACCCCTCAACGGATACATGCTCAGCCACCAGATGACCGAGCAGGCCAAGGCCAACGGGGTGGAATTCCGGGCCGCCGTAGAGCTCGACGAGGTCGATATCGAGACCAAGAGCGTTCGAGTGGACGGTTTTGAGACCATCCAGGCCAAGAAGATGATTTTGGCAACGGGGTCCAAGCCCAAGGAACTCGGGGTTCCCGGAGAGAGGGAATACCAGGGCCACGGCATCAGTTACTGTGCCACCTGCGATGCCAAGTACTACAACGACAAAGATGTGGTGGTCATCGGAGGCGGCAATTCAGCCGTCGAGGAATCGTTGTTCATCGCCAAGTTTGCCCGCTCGGTGACCATTATCCACCGCTCGTCGCATCTGCGTGCCAACAAAGAAGCCATCGCGCAAGTCCATGCCGAACCCAAGATCCGCCTGCTGTTGGACCACGAGGTGACCGAAATCAAAAAATATGCCGCCTATGACATGGGCGTGGTTATCCGCAATAACCAGGGCGACGTCACTGAAGAAGTGAAGACGCACGGCGTGTTCATTTTCATCGGGTTCATCCCCAACACCGAGCATTTCTGCGAATGCCTTAGGACCGACAAATGGGGCTACATCGAGGCCGACAACCAAATGCGCACCAATGTTCCCGGGGTGTACTCGGCAGGCGATGTGAACGCCAAACTGTACCGCCAGATTACCACCGCCGTCAGTGACGGCACCATCGCTGCGATCAGCATCACCAAGGAGATATCATGAAGACAGGACTCGCCTCTGTCGTTTTTGCCCTGATTCTCGGTCTGAGTTTGACCTCAACCGCTTCAGCCCAGGTAAAAGGGCCCGTTGTCGATAAAATTTTGTTCAACGCCAAGAGCCAGGAGGACCTGGGTCTGATGGACGTGGCCTCGGGTCAGAGCGATCTGTGGACCTACGGCACCCCCGGTGCCGTGTTTGAGCGCCTGCCTGCGGACGTGAAGTCGAAGCTGGAAGTGTACTCGGTGTCGGGTGCCAGTTACCTGGGCCTGATGGCCAACCCCTTTCCCAACAAGGCTCCCTACCTTTCCGACGCGGCCGTCGACGCCTCGGGCAAGGCGAGGTTCAACCCCCTGGCCATGCAGAAAATCCGGTTTGCGCTCAACGATCTGATCAACCGCCAGCGGGTGGTCGACGAAATTCTGGGAGGAATCGGCGTGGTGCAGTTCACCCCCGTGGTCCCGGGCCTGCCCAACTCGACCCGCTTCGGCCTCGAGGCCGCCAAACTGGGAATGACCCCCACGGGCAACCAGACCAAGGCGCTGGCGGCCATCGACGCGGCCCTGCAGGAAGCATCTGCATTGCCGGAACTGAAAGGCCGCCTGGTGAAGGGTAGTCCGTGGTGGACCTTTGACGCCGAGCCGGTGACCCTGCAGTTCGTGATCCGGGCCGACGACCCCAACGCCCGCGTTCCCCTGGGCCGCTACGTGGCCGATCAGATTGAAAAGGCTGGCATCAAGGTCGAGCGATTGGAGTACGACCGCGTGAAGGCTTCGAACCTCGTCAACCGCACCGACCCCAAGACCAACCAGTGGAGTCTCTATACCGAAGGCCTTGGTGCCAACGAAACCAAGGCCTGGTGGGAAATGACCATGGCCTACATGTACGCTCCCTGGGCCACCATCATGCCCGGCGGCGGCAAACCCGACAACTGGAATTATCAGAACCCCGCTCTCGACAAGCTTACCCAGACTGCCGTCAACGGAGATGTGAAGAATGTCGACGAATACTGGTCGGCCCTGCTTCAGGCGACATCGTTGGGAATGAAAGAATCGGTGCGAATTCTGGTGGCTGCCAAAACCAGCTCGCAGGCGGCGGCTAAAAGCCGTTTTGTGGGCAGAGTGCCCTACGGCCTGGCCGACGGTATCAACAAATGGTCGTTGTACGCCGCCGACGTCAAACCCGAAACCTCCGGCCCCGACAAGGGCAAGAAGGTGCTGAAAATGACGGGGTTCTCGTCGCGGGGCGCCTTGTTTATGAACAGCTGGGACCCGGTGGGGGCCCAGGGCTTCGGCGACACCTACTCGGGCATGATCATTAAGCCCCTGTCTGACCTGGAGCTGGAAACGCACCCCGGCACCGGTCTGCTCATGCCCGTGCGGGCCAGTTGGTCCGCTCTGAAAACGGGGACCGAGCCTGAAGCTGTCCCTGCCACCGCCGTTTTGTGGAATACCAAGGCCCAGAAATGGGAGCCCGTGGCCGCCAAAACCGCGTTGAGCCAGGCAACTTTCACCTTTCGCTTCGGGGCTTGGCATCACGGCCGCGCCGTGGATCAAAACGACTACCGTTATGCCGTCGCCTTCCCCTACGATCTGAGTTTTGACGCTGCCTACACCCAGGGTGTTGGTCCCCGGCTGGCCCGTGCTAAGGGTTACCGGTTTGAAACCAACGGTTCCATCACCGTGTGGAGCGATGCGCGTTTCCCCATGGATCAGGCGCAGTTGGCCGGTATGATGGTGCCCACCTTGCAGGTTGGTGCCGTCAATTCCGGTTCGGTTCTTCCCTGGGAAGTGTTGGAAGCGCTGAAGTCGGTGGTTACCGAAGGAAACGCCTCGGGTACCGCGTGGTCGTTCAACACCGCCAGCACGTCGGTCGAGGTCGATGTTTTGAACCCCAAGCTGATTGCCGACCTCAAGGCCAAGCTGGGTGAGTTTGTGGCGGCCAGAAGGGTACCTGCCAGCCTGGCAGGGTTTGTGACCCCGGCTCAGGCGGTGAAGGCTTACCAGCTGACCCTGGCCTGGCTGGAGGCACACGGCCATGCGTATATTTCCAACGGAGCGTTTTTGCTCGACCGCTACGACCCGGTGGGCAACGCGGGTATTCTGACGGCCTTCCGTGACAAGTCCTATCCGTTTGCCGCCGGTTCGTGGGCCCAGACGCTGAAAATGGACTCGACCCGCATCGATGCGGTGAGTGTCGCGGATCCGGTGGCCGGAAAGCCTGTTGTGGTGGATGTGAAGGTCAGCCAGGTGGCGTATCCTGCCAACACAGCGGTTCCCGCTGGCAAGGCACAGGTTTCGGTGACTTTGATGGTGGGTGACAACCCGACCAAGGTGACCGCCAAGGCCGTCAAACCGGGGCTGTGGCAAGCACAGCTTCCGGCTGCCGTGGTCGATGCCCTGGCTGTGGGAACGTGGACCATTGTTGCGGAATCGTCGCTGGGCCAGGGGGATTCCCCTGGAGTGGCTTCCACCTTCCTGTTAAAATTCTGACCGAAAAGAGGTTTGCCATGGACAGTGATTTGCCGCTTCCCCCCAGTTTCAACGAGCTGATTCAAAACAGCCCAACTCCTGTCCTGGTGGATTTCTTTGCCGAATGGTGCGGACCCTGCAAGATGGTTTCGCCGGTCATTCAGAAACTGGCCGGCGAATACAAGGGGCGGCTGGTGACGGTGAAAATCGACACCGACCGCAAACCGGCCCTGGCCGGACAGTGGCAGATCACCGGGGTGCCCACCATTATGCTGTTTCACAAGGGCAAGGTGCTGATGCGCCTGTCGGGTGCGTACCCCTACCAACAGCTCAAGGCTGAAATTGAAAAGGGGCTCAAGTTGCTTGTCTAATTCTGACAGGATTACTATGGTATTCTTTACAGGAGAATGCCATGGTTACCCCCCGCTTGAGCCCGCTTTTGGCCCTTGTTTTGTGTGTTGTCCCCTTAGGGCACGTAACGGCCCAGCAAAAGCCCGCCGATCCTGACGCCTTGCTTTCTGCCGTCGAAGTCTCCAAAGGCCAGGCGGCCTTTGAGGCCGCGCGGAAGGCTCTGGTGGCGGCCCGGTTTCTTTTCGGTCCCGAGAAGGTTCAAGTGAGCCAGGACCCTTCTTGGAAGGGAACCGATGATGGCATTACGGCAACCAGCACCGACAGTGCTTTTCCAGTCTCTTGGGCCTTTTCCTCGATGTTTCAACCCCCTGCAGAAAGCAATGACTTGGGCGGTGCGCTTTCCCTGTTGGTCCAGCAGGGTAAGCTCAAAGCCCGCTTTCACTGGCGTTTGGAGTGGCTTGGCCCCGGCGCGTACCGAACGGTAATCGACAAGGTTGAGTACGGTACGGTGGACGCAAAGGGACTCTTCACTGGGGTAGTGAGCAACCTTTCCGACCCGCGCCGCCCCAAAATCGGCCGCTGGGACTTCTGGGCTGACCGCCGGGACCGTCTGGGGGCCAATCTCGGCGACAGGGACGCCGCCGCCGCTGCTCCAGGTCCCGAAAGGTTCGACGACCTGGACCCGGCAGCCACCCGCGACCGACGCAATGCGTTCACGGCATTCGACCGCGCCACCAAGGCTGTCCGTACCGTCTCCGAGGCGTCACGGCCCACCCGGAACTGGAAGGCCACCCCGGCCGTGGCCTCAGCCGTCCCTGTTCCGCTCGAGGGAACCTTCAACCTCAAGGCGGCTTTTGCCCTCGAAGAAGTGGCCCATGCACCCGAGTTTGATTTGAAAATGGGCCGGGCCTACAGCAGCGCCCTCGTCGGTTCTTCACTTCGTTGGGACGGGGTCGAGTTCCTGTTGGGACCGTCCAACCTGCTCAACGCCGTCCGCCCGCTCATTCAGGTGATCCCGCTTCCCAACGGCCGGTTTCAAAACCTGTTGTTTCTGGCCTCGGCCAATATCGATGAAGGCCAGCCGCTGGGGCTCGAGGTGCGCTACACCGACGGCACCGTCGACAAGTTCGAGCGCCGGATCAGTGCCTGGGACGCCCCCGCGAACTTTCCGGGTGAGACCAAGGTGGGCACCTACGCTTACCGGCTGTGGAAGGAGGGGTCGCGGGACCCTGTCGTCAACCACCTCTACGGCTACACCCTGGAACTCGATTCGACCAAGGTCGTTGTGGACGTCCGGCTTACTGCAGCCCGCGAGATCCGGCTCTATGCGGCAAGCCTGCTCCCCCCGGTGGACGGCAAACGAGCCGTGGGGGGCCTGGACCCGGTGCAGCCCCCCGCTGCCCG
>JAIFLN010000192.1 GCA_020049045.1 Spirochaetota bacterium
GTCGACGACCTGCGCCTGGCGCTCGAGGTGATCGCCCAGCCCGACTCCCGGGACCGCACCGTTGTCCCCCTGTTGCCCGCACCCGTTCAGCCCAAAACGCTGACCAGCCTGCGGGTGGCTTGGGCCGACTCGTTCGGTGGCATTCCGGTGAGCGCCGAGATCAAGGACCGGATCCGGGCGTTTGCGGCCCGACTGCAAGCCGCTGGAGCCCACGTGGTCCAGACCGAACCGCAGGCTTTTCCCTACGAGCAAGTGTGGGAAACCTGGGGTGGGCTGGTGGCCCACCAGGGCGGCTACGACGTGCCCAATTTTGCCAAGGCGCTGAGCGAGGTTTTCGCGGCCGGCTCGGTGAAAGACATTGCCCACCAGCGGCAGATCATCGGACGAACCTCCGTGCCCAAGTACATGACCCTGCTGTCGGCCCAGCGCCAGTACAGCACGCAGCTGGAGAACTTCCTCGACGACTACGACGTCTGGGTTGTCCCGGTAAGCTCGACCACCGCGTTCGCCCACCAGAAACCCACCAGCCACTTCGGCGACTTTGGCGTGTACTCCAAGCCCCTCACCACGCTGTTTGCGGTCACCGAGAACCCCGTGGTCACTTTGCCGCTGGGCCTCGATTCGCAGGGCCTTCCCATCGGCGTGCAACTGGTGGGCAAACGCTACGCCGACTATGCCCTGCTCCAAGCGGCCAAGCTGGTGGATGCCTACACCGACTGAGCGGTCAGCGACCCTTGCTCAGACTGGCCAAGCGGAATTCCGTGGGGGTTAGACCGGTTTCTTTTTTGAAGAGCATGAAGAAATAGCGGCTATTGGTAAAACCTGTCATTCCAGCAATGGAGTTGACTGGATCGTTACCGGCTGTCAGCAACTGCTTCGCTTTCACTATACGGTAGCGACTAATGGCTCCGACCACGGACTCCGAGGTATTCCTCTTGTACGAGCGCCCCAAATACCCGGGTGACAGCTGAAGATGGCCGGCTATCATTTCCAGAGAGAGGTTCTTGTCAGCCAGACGATCGAGGATCATTGCCTGCACGTTTTCCACAAGGCGTTCTTGTTTGGCCGCTTTGAGACCACCCATTTCGTCCGCAATCGCTTTGACCCGCTGTGAGATCAACCGTTGGGCTTCGACCAGGGTTGTGGCATTGGTAACCTGAAGGATGAAATCACCGAACTCCCGGTCACCTGGGAGGACGGAACCGAGAGAAAGCACCACCCGCATGAGGGTTTCCAGTCGGACGATTTTGCCGTAAGGCAGGGTCTTCTGCATGATCGCAGCAAAGATCCTGTCCGATTCGTCTAGTTGTCCTTTCAAGGAAACATCCAAAAAGGACCTTTCAAGATCGCTGGGATAGCGAAACTCAACTTGAGGCTTTTCCTGCCAGGCACCGGCTTCGGCCACCCACCCCGGTCCGAAGTAATACCGCTTATCGAGAGTGTCCAAAGCGTCTGATAAGGCCACACTTGCTTCGTTTGTTGTCCAATTGCCAACTAGTGCAACGGAAAAAGAGAGGTTCCAGCGCTCGCGGCAGTTTTGGAGGGAGGTTCTCGTCCAAGCGACGAAAACCTCAAGATCGATGGGATGGAGGCATTCTAGGACCATTGCATGCTGCTCACCCGGCAGGTCAAGAACCGTTATGGTTTCCACTGTTCCCTGAGCCTGAGCCGCCAAAAAATCTCGGATGGAGCCAAGGGCTGTTCGCTGCGATTTCGTGTTGACCACCTCGTCGGTCACGAAAACTGCCAACACGAGACAGCCCTCCCCCGGTGCGGAAGGGGGTAGACCGGAAGGCGGAAGACCCTCGGCCACAGGACCAGCATCCGTTTGACCCAAGAGACAATTGATCCAGTAATCCCGTCTACTTTGTTCGTCAAGGCTCAGCTTCACATCTTGCAAAGCCTGCATGTCGGTGATGATTTTTGCGATCGGGAAGTAAATCCGCTTCGTGATTACGTTGGCGACGAAGAAACCGACCGCTAAGGAGAAGATGGTAAAAATAACAACCATCCAGCGAACCAAACCAAGGCTGCGCTCGACCGAAGCGGATGGCGTCATACGGACAAACAGCCAGCCGGTCTCTGCTTGGCGGGCGAAGGTAAACAAAAAGCTCCTGTTTTCGAAATTCCTTACAAAATATCCCGTCTCAGCAGTCTGAGCAGAAATATCCTGATAAACCTGCAGCGATGCAAAGCTGCTGATTGGGAAATTGCTGCCATTGCTCAGAATAATGTTTCCCTGCTGATCAAGGACAAAGATCCTGGAATCGGGAACAGCATTGAGATTTTCTACGGTGGAACGGAGGCCGGCTTCGGAGTAATTCAGAATCACCGCTAATGCCAAATCTTTTTTGGAATTATCTTGTTCATAGATCAGATACGTGTAAACTTGACGTCCATCGATTTTTCTAGATATGGGCAATAAGCGTGGATATTCGCGAAAATTCCTCAGTAATTGAATAACATCCTGATCCTCGGCACTTGACGTGCTAGTCCAAGCCTTTGTTGCTTTTGTGGAGTACAAAAGATCGTCTTGGGAATTAAAGATGTAGACAGAGTCAAGATTATAACCGACAGCCACGTAATTCGATAATTGGATCATAGCTGCCAGCTGTTCGGTCGTTCTTGGATTTTGAGAAAGGATAGCCGCCAAGGCGGCATCATAGAGAATTTGAGGACCTAAGGATCGGGCGGATTCCGTCATCAACACCGACGCTTGCCGGACTTGCTTCAGACTGTCGACAGCAAATCCATTGACAAGACTCAGCATGTTTCCTTCGACACTAAAGAAAAGAAAACCAAACGACAGCACGATGTTGATCAAGCTGGAAAACCCAACCTGAAGCAAGATGCGGGAAAAGGAAGGTTGCCCTTTGGAGTTCATGGTGCCCAGTATAGGAAGTGACCTTGGAACTCGTCAAACAGTTTTGAGATGGCGGGAAGGCTGCATATCCTGATTTTTCCGTAGATGTTTCCTAATTTCACCTGGCAAGCCCGTTTATTTCCCTTTTTTTTCATTTTTCCGCAGTTTGCGGATTTGTGCATCGGGTATTAGATGGTCTCAACCCACTCCACACCGGGAACAAACTTCAAGGAAGATTCTGTGCACCCTACAAAGCGGCCACGAAAAACCGGATATCGGCAACTCACCCTTATGAGCCTTCCGGCAATACTCTTATTCTTGCTGTTCAACTATTTGCCGATGGGTGGCATTATTCTGGCTTTCAAGGATTTCCGCTATGATTTGGGAATTTTGGCAAGTGACTGGGTCGGTTGGTCAAACTTTGAGTTCTTCTTCACCTCGCAGGATGCTTGGCTCATTCTACGAAACACCATCGGTTTGAATTTGATCTTTTTGGCAGTCGGCCTGACTCTGTCCGTTTTTGTAGCGCTTCTTCTCAATGAGTTGCGGGGCAATCGGCTGGTGAAGACGTATCAGACCATCATGTTCTTCCCGTACTTCTTGTCTTGGGTTGTTGTCTCTTATGCCTTTTATGCCTTTCTCAGCACACGATCGGGCATTCTGAACCAGCTTTTTCATGTTCTGGGTCTAGAGTCTGTCAGCTGGTACACCGAAGCGCATTACTGGCCTTTTATTCTGACCTTTGCGGCAGTTTGGAAAGGCTTGGGGTATTGGACTGTTATTTTTTATGCCGCGCTGATTGCGATTGACCAGGACTACTACGAGGCAGCCGCCATCGATGGAGCTGGAAAATTGCGGGTTGTTCTGTCAGTCACTTTGCCGATGCTTTTGCCCATCATCTTGGTCATGGCTTTGTTGCAAGTCGGCCGAATTCTCAACGCCGACTTTGGACTGTTTTGGTTTTTGCCGATGCAAGTCGGCATGCTCTATGAAACCACACAGGTGATCGATACCTATGTCTACCGAGCCTTGTCTGTGACCGGAGATGTCGGTATAGGAGCGGCTACCAGCTTGTTCCAATCCACGGTGGGACTCTTGCTGATATGGGGTGCGAACCTTCTGGTACGCCGAGTCCACCGCGAAAGCGCTCTGTTTTAGCAGCATCTTGGAGGATGACACATGGTTTCTTCACCGACTGCCCGACTTGGCCGCATTTTTATTCATTTGTTCATGCTTCTGATTGTCTCACTCTGCATCATCCCGCTCATGGCCGTCTTCAGTACTTCGCTGACCAGCGAATCGGATATTGCTCAACATGGCTACTCCCTGATTCCCCTTCGCCCCGACACCACTGGCTATGAGTTGGTGTTAAAGAACCCTCAAACTCTATTGCGGGCTTACGGTGTGTCGATATTGACTACCCTGGTTGGAACCCTTGTGGGAATTGTCGTCGGTGCTCTCTGTGCTTGGCCGCTATCGCGCCCCGACTATCCTCATCGGAAGAAGTTGGCCTTCTTTGTCATGTTTACCATGCTCTTCAACGGGGGACTGATACCGACGTATCTGGTGACCGCCAACCTCCTTCAACTGAAAGACAACATCCTTGTCCTGATACTCCCGTATTTGGCCAACGCCTGGTTCATCTTCTTGCTGCGAACCTTTTTTCAGACCATACCTATGTCGCTGGTGGAAGCCGCACGAATCGACGGAGCCGATGAATTCTTGACCTTTCGCAAGGTCGTTGTACCACTTGCGACACCGGCTCTGGCGACCGTTGCTCTTTTCTATTCCCTTCAATACTGGAATGACTGGTATTTAGCTCTCTTGTATATCAATACAGAATCCTTGGTTCCCCTTCAGTATTTGCTTTCTCGGATGATGAGCAACCTCGATTTCATTTCCCAAAATGTCAGTGCGATGCCAGCAGGTGTGAACATGAGTTCTCTGCCACGGGAATCAGCCCGCATGGCCATGTGCCTCTTGGCAATTGGTCCAATGCTTTTTGTTTTCGGCTATTTTCAGAAGTATTTCGTAAGAGGTATCACCCTGGGTGCAGTGAAAGGGTAACGACAACGAATAAAGCAAGGAAACTGGAGAGCGTTGCTCGCCAGCGAGATCAATGTATTGTTCCCTTCAAGGAGGAATCGAAGATGGGAAAACATGGAATTCTGAGGTTATTTTTGGCTGTTGCTTTCCTGGTATTGGGAAGCCTGGGCCTCGGTGCCCAGACGAGTGAGCCAGTCAAACTGACTTGGTATATTGTGGGATCTTGGCCACAGGCTGGCCAGGAAGAAGTCTTTGCTAAGTTCAACACGGAACTGATTAAACGTGCCAACATTCAGATTGAAATCCGAGCTCTGGGCTGGGGGGATTACGACCAGAAAATGAAGGTTCTCAATGCTTCTGGTGAGGCCTATGACATTGCGTTCACGGCACCTTGGATGAACAATTATGTGCAGAATGTATCCAAGGGAGCTCTTCTGCCTCTCGATGATTTATTAAAAAAATATGCACCAAAAACCTATGCGTCGATGGCAGCGAAATATTGGGACGCCGCGCGGATCGATGGTAAGATTTATGGCGTTATGAATCAGCAGATCTTTGCACGAACTTCTGCTATGGGTGGACGAAAAGAGTTCTATGATCTAGCTGGAGTCAAGCTCCCTCAATATCCGGAATTCATCGCTGATCTCAAGCAGCTTGAGCCCTTCTTAAAAGCCCTTAAGGCGAAACTTCCTGCTAATGTAACACCGCTTGAAATTCAGTGGGAATCCCTGCGTGAGCACTATGGTTATGAGCAACTCGCTCCCGGTGTCATCGTATATTTCGATGACAAGAATGCCAAAGCGAAAAGTGAGTTTGATAGCAAGGAATTCAAAGCCTATTACGACTTGATTCGTAAATGGAATGTTGATGGATACTTGCATGGTGGTGAGTGGGTCAGCGTTAAAGACAGAGCGCCAGCCTTCAAAAATGGAGAAATTGCTTTTGGTGTCGGCGGAACCTACAAACCGGGTGGAGATGTGGAACTGGAAGGTCAGTACGGTGGCATGAAAGCGGTTTCTATACCCATGTCAGCCCCTGTCGCAACAACTTCAGGAATTGTTGCGACCATGTTTGGTATCGGCCGGAATTCCAAGCATCCTGTCGAAGCTATGCAGTTTCTTGAACTCTTGAATACTGACAAAGAATTGTACAACCTGATCAACTTCGGTATCGAAGGAAAGCATTACACCAAGGTGGATGCGAATTACATCGAGGGCATGAAAGATTCCAGCTATTCTCCCAACATTCTATGGGAATTGGGTACGACGTTTAATGCCTACCTGCAGAAGGGGCAGCCAGCCGATGTGTGGACCCAGACCAAGAAGTTGAATGAATCGGCAAAAGCTTCGCCGCTGGTTGGATTCAACTTTGATGGCGAGCCGGTCAAAAAGGAAATTGCCCAGGTGGACGCCATTTGGCAGCAGTACGGGCGATTGGTGAACAACGGTATCGGCAGCGATAAGGAATATCGGGAAATTCTGGACAAGGTGAAAAAGGCGGGAGTCGATAAGATTGTCGCCGAAGCCGACAGGCAGATTGCTGCCTGGAAAAGCTCCAAGAAATAGTTGAGTGGGTACCCCCTGTTGAATGATTCGTCATGCACCAGGGGGGATAGACTATGCTGAGCCCAAGGTTCCGCACAGCTTGAGGGCCGCCTGATCAGTTGATTCCTTCTTCCCAATAAGGGACAGGAGGAATAAAGTTGCGCATGCGCAAAACGTACGACAAGGCCTTCAAGGCCAAGGTGGCTTTGGAAGCCATGCGGGGCGAGAAGACCATCCAGGAACTGGGCCAGATCCATGGGGTCCATCCGCAGTTGATCACCCAGTGGAAGAAGCTGCTAATTGATGGAGCCGCCGAGATCTTTGAAAGACCAGGGAAGGTGAGCGACGAGGAGCAGACGGCCGAGCGGGAGCGCGACCTTATGCTCCGACAGCTTGGTGAGATGACCATTGAGAACCAGTTTCTAAAAAAAAAGTACAAGCAGTTGTACGGTCACGAGCCGAAGCTGTAGACCCCAAGGAACACGAGCTGTCGGTCAGTCGGCAGTGCCAGATTCTCGGCGTCAGTCGGTCGGCGTTCTACTACGAGCCCCGGCCGAAGGACGTCAACTGCGAACTGGAGGTTCTGCAGCTGGTCGTCACGGTTCTGAACGAGTTCCCGTTCTATGGCTACCGCAAGGTAGCGCTGGAACTGCGCGACACACACCAGCGCAGCGAGACTCCCAAGCAGATCCGCCGAATCATGCGAAGGGCGGGCCTGAAGGCCATCTGGCAGGGTCCCAAGACCACGGTTCCGAATCCGGAGCATGTGAAGTACCCGTACTTGCTGCGGAACAAGCCGATCTGGCTTCCGAATCAAGTTTGGGCGACGGACATCACGTACATCCGCCTCCGCGGTGGCCACGTGTATCTGGTTGCGATTCTGGACCTGCACAGCCGCAAGGTGCTGTCTTGGAAACTCTCGAACACACTGGATGCCGGATTCTGCGTGGCGGCCCTTGAGGAAGCCATAGCCCGTTGGGGCGTTCCGGCGATCTTCAACACGGACCAAGGAAGCCAGTTCACATCGGACGCCTTCACCGGTGTTCTTAGCCGCCATGGCATCCAGATTAGCATGGACGGCGTCAAACGGGCCGTCGACAACATCTACGTCGAGCGGCTGTGGAGGACGCTGAAGTACGAAGAAATCTACCTGAAGGACTACCAGTCCATGGCCGAGCTCAAGACAGGCCTGGACTGCTACTTCCGCTTCTACAACGGGCGGCGCTACCACCAGTCGCTGGGCTACGCCACCCCGAACGAAATATACGAGGCCCGCTTCCAGAACGCGCAGTTCCAGGAGGCCGCTGCCTGATCAGAAACCAAAGGAATCAACTGAAAGAAATGCCCGGAAGTGTGTTGACGCGAGGGCTCAGCATAGACCTCCTGATTGATTTCAGCCTGTGTTTCGGCTCCGCACTCCAAGTCTCGGACCGGTGCCGTTCTCACTCCGTGAAACTCATCAGCGTCGATGTACCCAGCTTAGGAGCCGCGAATTATGGCGCAGACAATGAAACAGTCCAGGCTTCCTTGGACGGGCAAATACTGGAAACAATGGTCATTGAGTGGGGCAATCCCTCGGTCAACCCTACGGTTGAATTGATTCGTGTCTTGAAGACCCTTCCTATCGAAGAAAAGGTCCTTTTTGTTGGCTTCACCATCCACCAGCTCCTGGGCGCGCACGACCTCATAGCCCAACACCGCTCTTCCGAGAACACCATCATGGTCGGCCAGAATTACACGCGTCAAATTGACGAGATCATGAAGGTGCTTAATACACCGCTGATTGGCTGCGTTCACTACAACCCGGAAGGCTACGGGGATCAGCTCACGAAGGTGACGCCTAGCGAGTATCGAAAGGGTCTGGATCCGTCTTGATCGGAGGGACACTTGACGTGAACCAAAAAACGAACCAATATGAACCATGAAGTCCATCACCATTCACGGAATCGATGACTCTTTGGACCGAAAGGTGCAGCAAAAGTCGCAGGAATGGCGCTTGAGCCAGAACAAGACCGTGGTCCGCATTCTGGAAGAAGCACTTTCTGCCGATGCCGCAAAGCGGGAAGCGTCGTTCCGCGAACTTTTCGGGGCTTGGTCGGCCGATGACAAAGCTGAGTTTGACCGGGCAACGGTCTCACTGGCCACGGTCGACGAGGCGGACTGGCACCGGTGAAAACGATTGTACTTGATACCAACGCCTACAGCGGATACTCGGCGGGCAACGAGGCTGTTTTGCGGGAAATCCTCGCGGCCGACCGGGTGCTGCTGTCAACGGTCGTTCTGGGCGAGCTCTACTTTGGTTTCCTGGGTGGGACGAAGCTGGAGCAGAACCGGCACCTGCTCAAGGCCTTTCTCGGCAAACCCGGCGTTGAAGTGTTCGGTATGACCGAGGAGACTTCGGAGATTTTCGGGGAATTGCAGGATGCCTTGAAGCGAAAGGGAACACCGATCCCGATCAACGATGTCTGGATCGCCGCGCAAAGCATCGAGGCCGGAGCCACGTTGGTAACGCCGGACGCCCACTTCGGCCAGATTGCTGGGCTTCGGTTTCGCAATCCCCGATGAGCGGTTCCCTACCTTCCCCACCTCGACGGCGGGCTGCCGGTCTTGTTCTTGAACAGCCGCGAAAAGTAGAACTCGCTGCCGAAGCCCAGGGCGAAGGCCACTTCCTTGACCGACTTACCGGCACCCAGCAGGGCTTTGGCGCGGTTGATCTTGAGGTTGAGGTAGTACTGATGCGGTGTCAGGCCTGTGTATTCGTGAAACTGCGACGAGAACGCCGGGTACGACAGGCCCAGCCTGCGGGCCAGCGCGGGCAGGTCGACATCGTGGTCGCCCAGCTGTTCTTCGAGCAGAAGCCGGGCCTGCGTCACGATGGCGGGGGCTCCCTGGGTTTGGCGGCTGGACCGCTGCGAGGCCACCAGCCGCGCCAGCAGGCCCAGAATGCGCGAGGCCGCCACGAGACGGTACCCCGGGGCCTCGCCGTTGACATCGTCGATGAGCTGCTGGAACTCTCCCACGGCCGCCTGGCCCAAACCGTCGGGAAATACCGGGGTTTGCGGCGAAAAGAAGCCCTTTTTCACCAGCAGGTCGGGGTAGGGGCCGCGAAAGCCCACCCAGTATTCCGCCCAGCCGGTAGCCGGATCGGGGGCGTAGGAATGGGGTACCCCGGGGAACAGAAGAAACGCCGTGCCGGCTTGGATATCGTAGGTGGTTTGGCGCACCGTCAGCGTCCCCCGGCCCTGGCTCAGGAACAGCAGCTGGTATTCTGAAAGAGTGCGCCCCTGGCTGAGGTCCCTGGAATATTCCGGCGGATGCAGTCCGGGCGAGGGGGGGTAGTGGTCGCCGGGGGCGACAAAATGGTGGCCCACGTCGACGCAGATCAGCTGCCAGCCGTCGTCGGTCTCGCTGGTGGTCAGGTATCGGACTTGGTTGCGCTCACGGTCGTGGTTGGTCATGGGCTTTTTGTCTCTTCGAAAAGTAATACCAGAAAGCCAGCAGCATGATAACACCGGCAATCTCAAGCCAGAACGCAATCCAATAAATGCTGACAATGGACCAGTGAAGGCCCTCGTAGAACCATGTTCCCAATATGGGGCCGAGCACCCCTCGAACACCGACCAGGGTGCCGTGGAAGCCCAGATAAAGGCTGACCTTTTCCGGGCTGGCGAACAGAAACAGGGC
>JAIFLN010000182.1:0-2931 GCA_020049045.1 Spirochaetota bacterium
GATTGTCACCAGTTGAAAATGATCGCCGAAGACCTCACCGGGGATACAAGGAGAAATACGATGAGTTCCATGGTTGATATACCCGTTCGTTCTGAGGTGCCTGCCCTCCGCGCTTGGGTGGAAGGCCGAATGGTTTTTCTGGAGCTTTCCGACGAGCGTGTCCTCGGGTTTCCCGCGGACCGGTTCAAGATCCTCCGGTTAGCGACGGAACATCAGTTACAGGAAGTGGAACTGAGGCTCGACGGTCGCGCGCTTCGTTGGGAAACTCTCGACGAGGACCTGACTGTTCAAGGCATTCTCGAAGGCCGCTTTCAATTGCCGCCAAGCTGAGAAATGGTTACAGCCACTGAGAGTACCGATGAACAATGGTACGAAGACAACACCGAGGGGTTTATTCCTGCAGCCAGCACGCAAGCGCACTGTTATCCGGGCCACCCATCTCGATTTGCCGCTGGACTCCCCTGATTTGAAGCCGTTGCTGGTCCAAATGCTCGCAAAATGGGGCATTGAGCGGATGCCAGCATAAACCCGGCAAACGGTATAAAATAACAATGGAGGTGGGAGTGTGAACGCCAAAAGTTTAAACCGTGAAAGCATCCTCGCCGAACTGCGGCACCTCAAGCCCGATTTGACCAAGCGTTTCGGCGTTTCCCGGCTGGCCCTGTTCGGTTCCTTCGTGCGCGGCGACGCCAAGGAAGAGAGCGACATCGACATCGTCATCGAACTGGACGAACCAGACCTTTTCACCATGGTCCATATCAAAGAGGCCCTGGAAGAGGACTTTCAACGGCCCGTTGATGTGATTCACTACCGACCTTTGATGAATCGGTTTCTGAAGTCACGAATCGAGCGCGAAGCCGTCTATGTATGACAACGATGTAGCCAAAGAAATCGTGTCCCAAATGCTCGCGGCTGTTGCCCGCGTTCAGCGCCGTGCGTCGGGCATTACCTCGCCCAACGACTTCGTCAACAGCGAAGAAGGCATCGACAAATTCGATGCCATTGCCATGATGCTGATTGCCTTGGGAGAAAGTTGCAAAAACCTCGACAAGGTAACGAGGGGGCAACTCCTTCCGATCTATCCCCAAGTCGACTGGAAAGGCGTGATGGGATTACGAGACATCATGAGCCACCACTACTTTGACGCCAACGCCGAAGCAATCTTTACCGTCTGCAAAAAACACATTCCCGCCATAAAGCCAGTTCTTGAAACGATTCTTAAGGAACTTTCCTGATGACCATCCGTCACGCGAACTGACCCACCCTAACTTGACTTATTCCTGGTATCACATACAATACCACTATGGAGACCGTGGTTCTAGACGCAAACGTTGTACTCTCCGGACTTAAAAGCCAGAACGGTAGCCCTTTCCGAGTGTTGCAGGCACTCGAAGCCGAGAGATTTGAAATCGCAATCTCAGTTCCGCTTGTCTTGGAGTATGAGTCAGTCCTGTCCCATCAGCTGGACCGAGCTATCTTCTCGGATGAGGATATTCGAGATTTCATCGATTATTTGTGCCGGGTTGGCCATCCGACCCAGATCTACTACCTGTGGCGCCCAATCTTGAAAGACCCCTTTGACGATCATATTCTGGAAGTGGCGGTCGCTTCTGAAAGTCCGTACATCGTTTCCTACAACAAAAAAGATTTCAAAGCAGCAAAGTCCTTTGGGATAGAAATTCTTAGTCCATTCGAGTTTCTGAAAACACTAGGGGGAAACGTATGAGCACACTGAGCATTAGGATTCCAGACTCTCTTCACGACTCACTAAAGCGCGTCTCAAGAAAAGACAGCATTTCTATCAACCAGTTTGTTGCAGCAGCTGTCGCCGAAAAGGTCACAGCACTGGAAACCGAGACCTACCTCAAGACAAGAGCTGCCAGAGGTACTAAGTCCAGGTTCTCCGAGATCTTGAGGAAAGTACCGGATGTGAAGGCAGAACCGGAAGCGGAAAGTTCAAATTGAAGGGTCGAGGGAAGCGTCCCAAAACGTAGCTTTTTTGCAACTTGGACGCCATTATTGACTCCACCGGGGGACAGACCTCGGTATCCGGCATCGTATCCATTGCCTTGAAAAGATATCGTAATAATGATATTATTTGACTACAGGAGCAACATATGCCAACAATTCGGCCTAGCGCAGATCTGAGAAATAGTTACAACGAGATTTCTGAGTTTTGTCATAAATATACCGAACCCGTGTTTATTACAAAAAACGGGCAAGGTGATCTTGCTGTCATGAGCATTGAGACCTATGAGCTTTTGGTCGGCAAGAATGAACTTCATAGGTTGCTTGATGAAGGCTTGGCATCGGAGAAATCGGGTAAAGTAAGACCAATGAGTGAGGTCTTTTCGCGAATCAAAGCAACACTGAGTAACTAATGTGGCAGATCGTTTTCACCGACGTGGCTGAAGAAGACCTATTAAGAGCCTCAAAATATATATCGGAAATTCTTAAGGCACCTGAAGCTGCAGAAAACCTGATACTGGAAGCTGAAAATTCAATTGGAAATCTCGCGAATTTCCCCCTAGCATCGCCTTTGGTTAGTGACCCATATTTCGCTGATCGAGGAGTTCGATTTTTAGTAATCAAGAACTATCTGGCTTTCTACATTGCAGATGAGACGAAACAGATAGTCTCAATTATTCGGTTTCTTTATGCGAGAAGGGGTTGGGTTTCTTTGCTTGGACCTCACCGGGGGACACAAGGAGAAATACGATGAGTTCCATGGTTGTTGTACCTATTCGTTCTGAGGTGCCTGCCCTCCGGGCTTGTGACTCCACCGGGGGACAGACCTCTTTCTTTTCACCTCGCGAGCCCATTCACGTTCATGTACAGAAAGGTTTGGAATGGGTACTTTGACTAGACCGGCTTGCGCCACTAAGGTTTGGTTCGATCAGGACCGCTTCTGGTTGCTCCTCGATGACGGCC
>JAIFLN010000182.1:2937-13624 GCA_020049045.1 Spirochaetota bacterium
ACTTTCAGGCAACGGTCGAGCCCTACACTGGGACGAGCTTGACGAGGACCTGTCTGTGGAAGGTATCCTGCTCGGCCATCCGGTGAGGTGATCGAACCGACACCTACCTCAAAATTAGTACTACCCGAGGTAGTAGGTCCAGGTTCTCTCGATTGCGTTTGAGATTCCTGCGGGACGAACGCCAGGGTCTACCGAAGCCGGGGAGAAGAGGAAACTACAGGTTGCGGCTTCCGAGACCGCGCTCAAGAACTATCGAGACGCGGTGACCACTTAGACGCTTATGGGATGCCTGTCCAACGGTTTACGGTGTTGCTGCTATTGATAGGTTCCATCCAGCTTGAAACGAAGATCACGCGAAAGGCTCGAGTAGCTACTCCAGACTGAGACCGTTGAGTCGTTGGCAGTGGTTGTCTGCATGACTGTTGCACTACTATCCCCCGTCTTGTAACCATCGGTGTTGTCCATCTCGAGATTCCCGTTGGTATTATTGGCATAAGCATTGGGGAGATACACGGCATAGGTGACCTTCTCCTCGGCGGCAATTGCGGCAGTGACGTTGGTGATGGTGAACGTCACCGGACCCCGGTACCCCGCCGTGACGGGGGCGGAGCTGGAGCCGATTTCTGTGCCCGCTGTGTTCCAGATTTTCAGCTGGAGAGTCACCGCAACATCGGTTCCATCATTCACATCGAAGGCATAAATGGCACTGTCTTTGATCCAAACGGTGAATTTGTTCGGAATGTATGAACGGGAAAGATGGATTTTCTGACCGGCTCCCTTGGCATAAGAATTGTCTTTTCCCACACGAATTTCGGCGGAATTAGCTGTGGTCGGCGTGTGTGCTTCACTAAAGTTGCCACTTGCCAATGTGGTGATGGCAAGCTCGGTGGCCCAATCCGAGGATCCTATGCTGTTGACGGACTTAACCCGGTAAGTATAGGAGGTCGAAGCAGTCAGGCCGGTATCGCTGAAGGTTGTCACACCGGCCGCGGGGGTTGCCACCTCAGCATAGGAACCCGAGGCCGTCTTTCGCTCTACGACAAACTTGGTTTCGTTGTCAGAATTGTCTGTCCATTCCACCGTGAGGGAGTCACTGCCTGAACTCTTGACTTGCAGGTTCGAAGGGGCTGCAGGAATCGAACCCGCGTCATTGACGGCCTTCACCCGGTAGGTATAGGCGGTGGAGGTGGTTAAGCCGGTATCGCTGAAGGTTTTTAGATCGGCTGCAGGGGTTGCGACCTCAGCATAGGAGGTTGAGGCCGTTTTCCGTTCCAATACAAACTTGGTTTCGTTATCAGAATTGTCTGTCCATTCCAGCGTGAGGGAGTTTGTTCCTACACTCTTGATTTTTAGTTCTGAAGGAGCTGTGGGAATCGTAAGGGCTGCAGAGCCAGCTGCCAGAGTGGTGACGGAAACCTCGGTGGCCCAACCCGAGGACCCTGCACCGTTCACTGCTTTGACGCGGTAAGAATACGAGGTAGAAGCGGTCAAGCCAGTATCACTGAAGGTTGTTGAACTCGCTGCGGGAGTTGCCACTCCAGCATATGTTCCTGAATCCGTTCTTCGTTCCACGGCAAAGGAGGTCTCGTTGTTCGAATTGTCTGTCCATTCCAGAGTGACAGAGTCACTACCGACACTCTTGACTTTTTAATTGGAAGGGGCAAAGGGTTGCTTGGAAGCGGAATCGCTGGCAAGCGGACCAAAGAGGTCGCAACCCATCAGTAGAAGGATCAACAGGGATGCTACAGTTGTTTTCCTCATCATTTCGAAGCCTCCAAAATGGCTATTTCTCTTTCTAGTTTATGGACATCTGGTGCAAGAAGGGAAGCCGTCAATCCGGTAATAGCCCCAATCCCGGTCACCACCAACCCCGTTGTGAAAACTATTCCTGCATTTTCCAGCTTTTTTAAAGCTAGGCTCTCCTCCGAGGCATTCATCACACTGCTTAGTTCTTGACGGACAGTCAGACCATAGAGGAGTGACCCTCCTGTTGTGACAGCACCAAGAGCCGCAACGACCCAGCCAGACAGGGCAATACCGGTATAAGCGGGTCTCTCCTTTTTTTGCTGTTGCAACTGTCCCCGAAGCAGTTCGAGTCTGAGCTGGTTTTCGACGGCCTTTTCCCTTGGGCGGTCGTTTTGAGCCGCTGGAGTACCTTCCCTGGCACTTAGAGAAAATTTCAAGTCTGCCAGAAGTCCGGAAGTCACAATTGAGGGTGTCTGACTTCCCATTGAATTGCGTTTGACCTCGTCTCTAACCAAACGGAATAAATCGGGCAAGCTATAGCCTTGATCGATGAATTTCAAAAGTGACTCGGTGAAAATACCGTTCCGGCCTTGCCCATCGGCAGCTACGGAATGAGGAGCTGTCGCAAAAATGACCGCCGATCCCTCGAGGGCCGTTTCGTCCGCAGGGACGATCGTAAGACCCCGGCCTGATCCGATACTACGGCTTTTTCCCGAAAAAGGACTATCACGACAAGCATCAAGGATCACCACAGAATAGGACACCTGGGCTTCTGCAAAAACCTCCATGACGCGATCGATGCTGAAGGCATTTTCTTTAACATCGATTGGCAGTTCATAGTCCTCCCCAATGGGAAGAAGGTAGTTCTTGTTTTCCAGCTGGACACCGTGGCCTGCGTAATAAAAGACGGCTGTGGACTCGGGATTGGCGCGCAACAGGTCGTAGAATTCCGCTAGCCGTCGGCTGAAGTCCTTTCGGGTTGCATCTTGAGCAAAAATAACAGTCCAGCCTAGACCTTTGAGTTTCGCGGCAACATCTTGAGCATCGTTGACAGGATTGCGAAGGGGGGAGATACCGCCGCTATAACCGCCATTGCCGATAACAAGTGCAATCCGTTCTGAGGCTGAAACGTGCATGCCCAATGCCAAAATCAGCAAGAGAAAAAGATACCTGAGATTGTTTCTAGACACGATACATTTCCCTTCGGGAGCTTCATACTCCAGAGACTGGTCGTAGCACCGTCCACTGAAGAATCAGTGATGCCACGTAACACTTTACCGTGAGTCCAGCCTTGAGGTGTAGTCGTTGAGGTAGATTTCCTCATATTTCAGCGACCGCCGATTACTAGAGAGAAACTGTGTTCCCGGCGCGAGCCGTGGTTTTCGGCCGCCTGGAGCCGAATTTGCTCCTGCCGTCGTTTCAACCGCCACCTGCCCGTCCTGAAACGGGTCGACCTCGTAAACCTGCGAACTGGTACTCTCTGGAGGGATGGGCTGAACGGCTACTTCCAGTCGGACAGGGAGTATTTCTTTAGGATTTCCGCCAATCTTCCGGACTTTCTAAGGGTGTCAATGCCATCGGACAGGATCTGGGCATACTTTTTGGAATTGGCCAAAGCCGGACTGAAGGCGATGAACAGCTTATCGGACTCCGGAACCCGGCCCGCTTCTTTGATTTGAGCAACAACACCCATTTGCTTGGTTGTATAGGCGAAAACCAGGCTGGATTCGACCGTAGTATCGATCCGTTTTGCCAGGAGTTTCTTGATGTTTGTCTCCAAGGCGTCGTCACCGCCGGTGGACTGTATGGTTTTCGATCCCTTGTTTTTTTCCAGGTACCGGTCGACATCCTCGCTGTAGCTGTAGTCGTCGATCACACCGAGATTAACGCCCTCCAAGGACTGGGGGCCTTTGTAGACCCACTTGCTGTCTTTCAAGACAAAAAAGGCATTCTGAATGAGACCGAGTTCATTCTTCGGAAAAACAAACGTGGGTACCTCACTGGTAACGCAACCGATGATACCGTTGATATTCCCAGCCTCTGCGTTGCTGATGGCCCTCGGCCACGGCTCGTTTCTGTATTCGAACTCGTAACCGGCTTTGACAAAAACCTCTCGGGCGACTTCGGTCATAAAGCCGGGAAGCTCACTGCCGGCTTCCCCTGTGAAGGGCATCCAAACGTCAGTGCTCAAGGTGATCTTTTCGGCGTAAACCGAAGTGAGGCCAAAGGCCACAAGAAAAAGTGCAATGCAGGTTCTTGAGAAAGTCTTCATGATACCTCCATGGAGAAGCAGCTGATAAAAGCCAATTTTGAGTGGGGTGGTGGGACTTGTCAAGTTTATTGACAGGAACTGTGTTATTGGTAGGAGGGGGCCATGCCGACGCTGCAGTCCTATTCTTTGCTCAAACACTTGCAAACAGATTGAAATGAAGAAATTGAAGAGAAAGATTATGTGATTGGCAGAAAGTCGATGTATTTCACATTTTTGACGTGAAACCTCCATGTCTTTATGATGAGTGCAAAAAGGATTTTGTCAGGCATGGATTGGATCTGAAACACTACGGAAACAACCTTTCAGCCCGGGAAAATGTATCACAGGGAGTCCTCATTATGAATTTCAGCATCGATGGAAGATTGGTAAAACGGTTTTTGATGACCACCACGGGGGTTCTTGTTTGTTCTTTCAGTGTGGGAATGTTTAATCTGGCAGCCTTCGGCGTTGACCCCTTTCAATGCCTGGCCCAGGGTTCCCATCTGCTGGTGAATTCGTACCTGCCCTACGGCACCTATTACCTGGGTCTCAGTCTGGTGATGCTTCTGGGAATTTGGATTTGGGACAAACGGTATATAGGAATCGCCACCTTCATCAACATGTTCCTCACCGGGTACATTGTGGACTATTCTTATCAATTCCTTGTTGTCCTTGTTCCCGAAATGGATCTGCTGGGACGAGCCCTGATGCTCGGCCTGGCCGTTGTGATTATGTGTTTTGGATCTGCGCTGTACTACACGGCCGATCTGGGCGTGTCGGTTTACGATGCCATCTCTCTCAAGCTGGCCCAGATGAATCTTTCCCTATTTCAGAAAGTGCTGAAATTCAAATGGATCAGAGTGTTCAACGATCTTGTTTGTGTTCTGATTGGTACTTTGTTTGGAAAACTTCCCGGTGTCGGAACCCTTATCACGGCGTTTTTTATGGGTCCGCTGATCAGCTTTTTCAACGAAACGGTGGCAGAACCCTTTCTGAACGGAAAGAAACTGGACGAAAAGTCGCGCTAAAGACTCTGGGAACCAAAGTGCTATACTGGAGTCTAGGAGAACACCATGATCGAGCATATTCAGCTTTGGGCCAAGTACAATCTCGCTAGCGACGAGAAGGTTCACGAACTGCTGTCGTCTCTGGATTCTGCAGCGTACCAAGCGCCGCGCAACACCTATTTCAAGACGCTGGCGGCCCTGCACCTGCACTACGTTCAGACCTACCGGTTTTACCAGTCCCTCATCCGCAAAAACACCAACAACAAGTACTTTGTCAGTCCTCTCACCGAAGATTCCTACGAATGGAAGGCAGCCACCCTCGAAGAGGTTTCCCACCTTGCCGTGCAGCTTGACAAGCTCTACCTGGAGTTTGCCAAGGCCGTCACCGAAGAGGACTTGAAGGGGCCTAAAACCAAGCGGACCATGCGCAACGGCAAATCCTATCTGCTTTCCGTGAGTGATATTGTCACCCAATACCAGAACCATACCACGCATCACCGCGGTCAGCTGTCACAGCTTCTCGATGAACTGGGCGTCGAGCATGACCTGGGCGGATTGCTGGCTTTTGCCGAGGAAACTTCTTCCTAGTGCTGCCCTGGCTCGATGCCCGCACGTATTACCGCAACCGCTGGGGTTCCGACGTGGGGCGCATCGGGGTCGACGGGGGGTTCAGCTGTCCCAACCGCGGCCCCAACCGCAGCGACCCGGGTTGCACGTTCTGCTCGGAAAATGCCAACCGGCCTCCCTATCAGGCCGGTGCCAAAAATGTGCCCCAGCAAGTTCAGCAGGCCCGCGAGTTTTTAACCAGCCGCTACGGGTATGAACACTTCAGCCTGTACTTTCAGGCCTTCTCGTCCACCTGGGCACCAGTCGACCGCCTCAGACAATTGTACGATGAGGCTCTGAGCTGCGCTCCCTTTGTTGACCTCACAGTGGGAACAAGGCCTGACTGCGTTCCCGATGAGGTGGCTGATCTCTTGGCCGGGTACCAGACCCCCGAACGCGAAGTTTGGGTCGAGCTGGGTCTGCAAAGCTGCCATGACAGCACCTTGGCGCGGGTTCGGCGCGGACACGATGTTCAGGCATTTCGCGATGCTGCGGCGCGGCTGCGCCGGCGGGGCCTCCGTTTCACCGCACACATTCTGTACGGGCTGCCCGGTGAAGGCACAGCAGAATTCCTTGAGACCGTTCGTTATGCCCTAGCCGAGGGTGTTTCGGGGCTCAAGTTTCATGATTTGATGCTGGTTCCTGGTACCCCCCTCCACCGGGACTGGCAGCAGGGACTGATCAGCCCCGTCGATCCCCAAGCGTATTTGGACGCCGTTGCGCAGGCCGTGGTAGAGCTGCCGCCGCAGATTGTACTCTGGCGCGTCTACAGCGATCCGGAAGACCGCAAAGGACCACCGCTGCCGGGTCAGCGCTGGTCCAAGAATCGATTCCTCAATCTCCTGCGTGATGAGGTGGCCCGACGACGTGACCAAACCCCTGCCACCGGGGTAAACTGATTCTATGCGTGTGCTTCTGCTTGTTCCTGTTTTGATTCTTTTTACCCTTCCCCTCACCGCCCAGTCCCAAACTCCGACGCAGACGGCGATTCTTCCCAACCAGGGGCTCGAAATCGTTCAGCGCTACGGCGGCCCTGCCAAAATGGTAGTTTCAGAAGAATTGGAGTCGAAGGAACCGGCTCCGTTGCTCATTACCGATCAGGCCTCCTTTGAGAAATTCACAACACTACTACCCATGATTGAAATCTCGAAAACCTCGGTGCCGGGACCCAACCACGACCCGCTGGTCAAAGTTCCGAGGTTCGACTGGTCGAAGTTTATGCTGCTGGTCATTTTCGACAGTCAATCGCTGTCCTTTCCACCCAACATCAGCCGGGTTGAGGTTCAGGGAGACCGGTTGGTAGCCGTCGTGGAGTATCCCGACACCAAGAACCTCATCGAGGCCAAGCCTCCGGAAATCGGGTCGTACGGGGCTGCTCTGGTGGTCCGCAACGACTACAAGCTGGAGTGGAACAACCCTGGCCACAAGGCGCAGGAAGCACAGCGGCAGTCCATGATGATGTTCCTTCCCAAGAGTGACTGATGCGACACCGAACCTGCTGCGCTCTGTCCGGCTTTTTCCTTTTGTTCCTTTTTCTAACCATACAAGGAGCTCAGAGCCAGACGACCATGCGTTTGCCGCTGCCGGTGGATGGCCCAGCCGGGGTATTGGCCTTTGAACCGGTAGGACCAACCGCGGCTGTTTTGACAGGGTTGCTGTGGCCATCCTCGGGCCCTTTGACTTCCTGGGCACCGGTGTATTCCACGCTCGAAGCCACGGGTACTTTGAAAGAGGCCCAGACAGGTGGCTGGATCGGTCCGATTCCCGACCGCTGGTTAAAAGTTGTGAAGCCAGGGTATGTGGTGGGTGGCTTTCGGGTGCTCGTGAAAACAGCTCCCGGAGCCGTTCAGACACGTCAGGTGCAGATCTTCTGGAAACCCTGGAGCCAAGGTGAAGCCAAGGGCGCCTTTGTCGAAAGCCGCCCCTACGGTCAACCCGCCGGTACCGACGATACCGTCAAGATCATCGAACTCCGGTTGCCCGATGGAGCCATACCGATTGGACTCTACGGACAGACTCTTGCCGGGGCCGTGGTCCAAACATCGCTGGTGGTCCGCCAGACCCCTCGAGCCGCTGCCGTTCGGACTCCGAAAACGGGCCCAAAGTCCACCTCGGGACCGTCTCAACCCGAGGTTCCTGCCCCGATACCGTTGGCTCCCGTCGACCTTCGTGGTATAAGCCAAGAACAGAGGTAATTCATGGTCGTTCCCGTCCGCATCTGGCGCGAAGTTTCCGCCGATGACAAGAACAAAATCTTCCGCCGTTCCGAAGAGGATATTTCGTCGGTACTGCCCCAAGTGCAGGCCTTGATTGACGACGTGCAGGCCCGGGGAGACGAGGCGGTGGTCCATTACACCAACAAGTTCGACGGATGCACCCTGACGACAAACCAGCTGAAGGTCACCGAGGCCGAATTTCAAGCGGCAGAGGCGTCCCTGACCCCGGAGGTCAAAGAAGCCCTTCACTTCTGCATTGAAAATGTCCGCAAGGTCCACCTGACCCAGAAACCCGAAGGCATGACCTGGGTGGAGGTTCGCCCAGGCCTCATGGCCGGCGAGCGCCCTCTTCCCATCGATTCCGTGGGCCTCTATGTTCCCCGGGGACGAGGAAGTTTTCCTTCCATGGTCTACATGCAGGCCGTTCCTGCCGCTATTGCCGGGGTCAAACGCATTGTTATGGTCACGCCCCCTTTGCCCGATGGCTCTATCGACCCGGCCTGCCTTTACGCCGCCAAATTGTGCGGCGTCCACGAAGTCTACAAAACCGGCGGTCCCCAGGCCATTGCGGCCCTCACCTTCGGCACTGCCACCATCGCACCGGTGGTCAAAATCAACGGCCCAGGAAGCATGTATGTTACCGCTGCCAAACGGCTGCTTTCAAGCAGAGTCGACATCGGACTGCCCGCCGGACCTTCCGAATCGGCTGTCTTGGCTGATGCCAGCGCCAAGCCCTGGAAAGTTGCCCTCGACCTGATGGTCGAAGCCGAACACGGCAGCGACAGTTGCGCCCTGCTCGTCACCACCAGCGAAAACTTGGCCCGCCAGACCGCCCAGTACATCGGCGCCCTGGCCGAAGGCCTGCCCGAACCCCGCAAAACCTTTGTCAAAGATGTGTTCAGCGGCTACGGCGCCATTGTCGTCTGTGAAACCCTCGAAGAGGGGGCGGCCATCATCAACGACTTTGCCCCCGAACACCTTTCCATCCAGACCGAGGAACCCTTCACCACTCTCAGCCTGATCACCAACGCCAGCGAGATCCTTTTGGGTGACAACCTGCCCTTTTCGGGAGCCAACTACGCCTGCGGACCCAACGCCATTCTTCCCACCGGCGGAAAAGCCAAAACCTGGGGGCCTACCAGCGTGCGCGACTTTATGAAGTACAACTCGGTGGTGTTCGCCACGGGGGCCGGCTATGACGCGCTCAAGGGTCCGGTGACCACTCTGGCCGACTACGAAGGCTTTCCCAGCCACGCCGATGCCTTCCGCAAACGGGGCGACGCATGACGCTTCACGAGAGTTGGGACTGGCTCTCGTCCTTCACCAACCTCGAGAAAAATCACTCTGCACTCAAGAGAGTCTGGCGGCTTGAGAGAATGCAAGCCCTCCTCAACGCTCGTGGCAACCCTGAAAAGGCGGGGTTTTCGCTCCATCTGGCCGGTTCCAAGGGCAAAGGCTCCACGGCTGCCTTCCTTTCCTCCCTTCTCACCGCCTCCGGCCGTTCCACGGGGCTGTACGCCTCGCCCCACGTCACCGATTGGCGCGAACGCATCACCCTCAACGGGCAGTTCTTTCCTGACGAAAGCTACACCCGCGTCGTAGAGGACCTGCGCACTTGGTGGGAGGGACAGACCTCCGAAGAGCCAACCACCTTTGAATGGCTCACCTTGGCCGCTTTTGAATTGTTTCGTTCCGAAAACCTTGACGCCCGGGTTCTGGAAACGGGTCTGGGCGGCCGCCTCGACGCCACCAACACCCAGACACCCACCGCCTGCGTTTTGACGCTCATCGAGCTGGAGCACACCGAGATTCTGGGCGACTCTCTGGCCCTGATTGCCGCCGAAAAGGCCGGCATCCTCAAACCGGGAGTACCGGCTTGGTGCGCGCCGCAAAAGCTGGAAGCCCTCGAGGTTTTCCGCAGAACCGCCAGAGAGCTCAAGGCTCCCTTCCACTCCTTTGATGAAGAGGTGGAGGAGTTCGAAACGGAACTTTCCCGTACGGGGACAGACCTCCTGCTCGCCCTAGCCGACGGAACCAGAATCGAAGCGCGGTTGCCGCTGTTGGGAAAAGCTCAGGGTCTCAATGCCGCCGTCGCCGCCTGGACTTTCCATGGGCTGGTCCGGGGCGGCTATTTGAACCTGGACCCCGATCAGGACCTGGGTGAGGTGATCCGTGTCGGGCTCGAAACCACCAACCTGCCGGGCCGCATGCAAATCGTGTCGGAGGACCCCTGGTTGGTGGTCGACGGGGCCCACACCACCGAATCGGTGAAGCTGTTGGCCCGCTCGTGGGAGCAGCTGTTTGGAACGGGAGCTACCCTGATTTTCGGAGCCTTTGAAGGCAAAGCGATTGAACCCATGGCGGCCGCCCTTGCCCCGCTGTTCGCCCACGTCATTGTCACTTCACCGGGAACCTTCCGCCCCAGCAATCCCTCAGCGCTGCAGAAGGCCTTTCTCGAGGCCCCTGGCGGCTCCGGTTTTGTCGACATCGCCCCCGACGCCAAGGCGGCCCTGGCCTGGGCGGAAATGGATGGAACACCGGTTCTGGTGTGCGGATCCTTCTATCTGGCGGGCGAAATTCTCAAAACGCTGTCCTAGTCACAGACTAATTCTCGCGGGCAAACTTCAGCAGCTGGGCTTCCTTGGCGCTGTCGATCAGCCCCATATCCCTCGCCACCGTGAAAAATTCCTCAATCTGGGCAAAGGCGTGGAGCCTGACACCGGCGCTTTCCATATCTTTTCGACCCGCAGCGCCGCGCTCCAACAGAACCACGAGGTCGGTCACCACCAGGCCTTCGCCCCGCAGCACCTCGATGGCCTCCTGCTTGCTCTTGCCGGTGGTGATCAGGTCGTCGAGCAGCA
>JAIFLN010000140.1 GCA_020049045.1 Spirochaetota bacterium
GCGAGGTGCCGATGGACACGATGGTGAGGCCGATGACCCGTTCCGTCACCCCAAAGGACCGAGCCAGCTGAACGGCGCACTCCACGATGATTTTTCCGCCGACGACCAGTAAAACCAAGCCCGCGATGACGTAGAAGATGGCTTTGAGCTTGCTCCAATCGCGGATTTCGAAGTCCTCTTCAAAATCGCCGCTGATGGCCATGCTCACCGTGTAGCCTAGGAAGATGGCGAAGAACAGCAACAGGATGAGGCCGTCACCCCTGCTGAGGATCGACTGACCGATGGAGGCCCCGCCCAGGAAGAGGTCGTTGGCCAAAATAGCCACCGCCAGCGCTGCCGCCAAGGTGAGGGGAATTTCGATCCAGGTGGTGCTGGATTTAACATGAATAGGCTTCACCATAGCCGAAATACCCAGAATACCCAGAACGTTGAAGATGTTCGAACCCACGATATTGCCCATGGAGATGTCGGTGTTTCCCCCTACGGCTGCGAACATGTTAACCACGAATTCGGGCATGGAGGTGCCAAAGGCGACAATGGTCAGGCCGATGACCAGAGTCGGGATGTTGAAACGGGCCGCCAGGGCCGAACCGCCGTCGACCAACCAGTCGGCTCCCTTGACCAGGGGTAAAAAGCCGACAACTAACAGGGGAATGGCCAGCCACCCGGCCACTGCAAACAATCCATCAAACATAGAAAGCTCCTTTAGTGATTAAACAGGGACCATCCCCATCATGGGAGCGACAATAAGCCAGGCCACAAAGGCGACATAACAGCCCATAAAGATGGCTCCTTCAGGTCGGCTGATGGTGCGGGCTTTGGGAAAGAAGACAAACAGCATCAGCAGAACCGTGGTGCCGATGTTCACCAGAATATCGAGGTTCGAGGCGGGGTTGAGTGGAATGGGACTGATGACGGCGGTGAGTCCCAGAATGAAGAAGATGTTGAAGATGTTGGAACCGACAATGTTGCCCAGGGCGATGTCTGAGTTCCCCTTGCGGGCAGCGACCACCGAGGTGGCCAATTCCGGTAGTGAAGTGCCGATGGACACGATGGTCAGGCCGATGACCCGTTCGGTGACCCCCAGGGATTGGGCAACCTGGACGGCGCAGTCGACGATGATTTTACCGCCAATGACCAGCAGAACCAAACCGGCCAGAACAAAGAATATGGATTTACCTTTTCCCCAAGCGCGAATTTCCAAGCTTTCGTCGAAATCACCGGTGATGGCCATGCTCACCGTGTAGCCAAGGAAGATGGCGAAGAAGAGGAGCAGGATAATACCATCGCCTCGGCTGAGCATGGACTGTCCGATAGACGAGCCACCTAAAATCAAATCGTTCGCCAGCACGGCTACAGCCAGGGCGGCTGCCAAAACCAGGGGAATTTCGATCCAGGTGGTGCTCGATTTCACATGAATGGGTTTGACGAGGGCAGAAACCCCGAGAATACCCAAAATGTTGAAGATATTGGAGCCAACAATGTTGCCGACGGCGATATCGGTGTTGCCGCCGACAGCAGCAAACATATTGACCACCAACTCGGGCATGGAAGTACCGAAGGCAACAATGGTTAGGCCGATGACAAGGGTAGGAATGTTGAAACGCGCCGCCAGGGCCGAACCGCCGTCAACCAACCAGTCGGCACCCTTGACCAAGGGCCAGAAGCCCAAAATGAACAATGGGATAGCCGTCCAAGCGGCTATTGCAAATAATCCATCAAACATGGATTCCTCCTCGATGTCCGAAGGAGGCGGGGGACAGACCACCACCACCTTCCGGTGTGATAGTCTCGCGCCATCTCGTCACCCAAAAACTGGACGGCGAAACCCAATGGACCGGGAATCTTGCGACTCCGTACTGACGGCCTCATCAGCCCACCGTGAAGGTGGGGGGCTACTCCCTATGTTGGAGCAAAGGATGAAGGAATGCTGTTGCCTTGTCAAGGCAAGCTGAACAGCGAGTTTGACGCCAAAGTGTATATGCAGTACTATTGACGTATATACGGAGGTTTCGCGTGGCACTCAGTATCCGTAACCCTGAGGTAGAAGCCCTGGCACGGGACTTGGCGTCCCGGACAGGGACTGGCATCACCGAGGCCATTCTCGAGGCCTTGAAGGAACGTAAGAGTCACCTCGACGGAGAGCGGGAGGCGAAATTGGCAAGGATACGAGCTATTTTGGCCCGCGTTGACCAGCTCCCCATCCTGGATAACCGGACGCCAGAAGAAATCCTTGGTTTCAATGAGTTTGGGGGTTTCGATTGATCGTTGATACCTCGGCGCTCTGCGCCATTGTTTTCAAAGAGCCCGAACGGGCTGAATTCGTTCGCACACTCCTGTCTGACGAGAGGCACTTCATAAGCGCCGTGAACGCCTACGAGGCCGGGATGGTCGTTGAGTCCCGCCTGGGTGACCGGGGTGCCCGCGACCTTGCCGACTTGATGGCCACCGCCGGCATCGATGTGGTGGCCTTCGATGCCGGTATGGCCGAAGTCGCCCTCGACGCCTGGCGCCGGTTCGGTAAAGGTCGGCACCGTGCCGGCCTCAATTTTGCCGACTGTGCTGCTTATGCCCTGGCCAAAGTCACCCGGCAACCGCTGTTGTTTAAAGGCGACGACTTTAACCAGACCGATATTTTGACAGTGTAGTTGTGTTGCGCGAGGGCCGAACGTCCAGTGGACGTTCGGCACCCGACTTCAGGCGGGCAACGGCACGCCGGTGGTAGCGTCTCATCTGGATGTGGACGAAACGGGGCGTTGCGGGGTAGCGCCCCGCTCGGGGGGGTAGCGTAGGATCGGGGCAACGCCCCAGCCGGAGCGAGGGGGGGACCCCCCCCTACTCGACTTTGACTCTTTGTATCCTTGCCCCCAGCGTTGCCAGACGCGCCGAAATATTTTCGTAACCGCGTTCGATCTGGTAGACGTTCTGAATGGTGCTGCGGCCTTCGGCACAGAGGCTGGCGATGACCAGGGCCATGCCGGCACGCACGTCGGGGCTGACCAGGTCCATGCCCTGCAGGTTGGCGGCGCCGCTGACCACGGCCCGGTGAGGGTCGCACAGAATGATGCGGGCTCCCATGCTGATGAGCTTGTCCACCCAGAACATGCGACTTTCAAACATCTTGTCGTGGATGAGGGTGGTGCCGTCGCACTGGGTGGCCACCACGGTCATGATGGGGAGGATGTCCGGCGGGAACCCGGGCCAGGGGGCGTCGTCGATTTTGGGAATTTGACCGCCCAGGTCGCTGACCACTTTCATGGGCTGGCCCGCCGGCACGCGGATGGTGGTTCCCTCGGTTTCCCAGTAGATGCCCAGTTTGGCAAACCCGAGCTTGGTCATGCGCAGGTGCTGCGGCTGGACGTCCTCAATGACGATTTCGCTATGGGTACAGGCTGCCAGACCGATAAGCGAGCCGACCTCCATAAAGTCGGCGCCAATGCGGAATTCGGTACCGTGCAGGGTTTTCACCCCCTCGATTTCGAGGATGTTCGACCCGATGCCACGGATTTTGGCCCCCATGCTGTTGAGCATGTTGCAGAGGTCCTGAACGTGGGGTTCCCCGGCGGCGTTCTGGATGACGGTTTTGCCCTCGGCCAATACGGCGGCCATAATGGCGTTTTCGGTGCCGGTAACCGAGGCCTCATCGAGGAAGAGGTCCAGGCCGACCAGTTTATTGGCGGTAAGGGTGTACACGGTGTCGACTTCAAAGCGGGCACCGAGTTCGCTGAGCGCTAAAAAGTGGGTGTCGAGGCGGCGGCGGCCGATGACGTCACCGCCGGGGGGCGGTAGCACGCATTTACCGACGCGGGCCAGCATGGGGCCGGCAAATAAAATGGACGCACGTACTTTTTTGGCGAGTTCGACGGCAATCTCGTGTTTTTTGATGTTATGGGTGGTGACCGCAAAGGTGTTGGGGGCTTCGTGGACTACCGTGGACCCCAGGTCTTTGAGAATATCGAACATCACCAGGATATCTTCGATTTCGGGAACGTTGGTCAGGCGGACAGTTTCACTGGTCAGCAGACAGGCGGCGACACAGGGAAGTGCGGCATTTTTGTTGCCGTTGGCCCTAATGCGGCCCTTGAGGGGATGTCCCCCTTCGATGACGTACTTGTGCATAACGGGCATTATGCCGGGCGCGGGGGGGGCTGGGGAAGTGCCTCCCAGCCTCCTGCGGCAAATGGGAGGAACACCTGGTAGTGGAGTCCTTGGTCAGGCTGGCTTCTGGCCTTGATCGTCCCTCCAAGTTTGGACACGACGATGGTGTAAACCAGGCTCATTCCCAGACCGCTGCCGGAACCGGGCTTGGTGGTGAAGAACGGTTCGTAAAGCCTCTGTAACGTTGCCCCGTCCATTCCCCTGCCATTGTCGGAGTACGTGAAGCTCAACCCTGAGGCGGCTCCTTCGACGTGGATCCGGATCTCTCCACCCCGGATTCCCTCGAAACCATGCACCAGGCTGTTCATCAGCCAGTTCAACGCGATCTGTGACAGAAGCCCTGGGTCGCCTCTGACCGTGACCTCGGGATCACCTGTGAGGAAAACATTCACGCCGGCGACCTTCAGTTCGTGCGCCAGACTGGCGATGATGTCGGCCAGGGTTTCGACGGGTGAAAAATCCCGAAGCTGTTCCGCCAGCTGATTGACCGAAAGGCGCTTGAACGAAGCCACCAACTCATGGGCCCGGGTGAGGTTGACGCTCAAGAGCCTGACCCCCTCCTTCAAGGTAATCAGGAACTCCTCAAAATCCTTTTGAGACATGGCCCCGCTGCGATAGAGGCCGTCGAGCCGGGACGCTTCGTAATCGAGGGTGCTGGCGGAGGTCACGCAGATGCCCAGCGGTGTGTTGATTTCATGCGCAACCCCCGCCACGAGGGACCCCAGTGAGGCGAGCCGTTCTTTTCGAGCAATTTCGTGCTGCGAACGTTCCAACTCGTCTGTCCGGGCTTTCACCCTCTCTTCGAGCGAGCTTGTCAGGTCTTGAATGTGGTCTGCCATCACGTTGAACGCCTGCGCGAGGGTTTGGATTTCCGGGGTTCCCGATGGTCGGGCGCGGACACGGAAGTCGCCCCTGGCCAAGGCTTCCGCAGCCAGTCGCAAGCGGTCCACAGGCCGGGAAATGGAACGGGAAAGGAGAAAAGCCGCAAACAGCAGCGGGAACGCCGCCAGGAGGTCGATCCAAAGGGTGTTCCACAGGGCCTGAACGGCGAAGGAGCCAAGGTAGGATTTAGAGACAGCGACTCCGAGGGTCCAGTTCCAGGGTTCAAACCGTGTTTCGTTCGTAAGGGCTTGATCTAGAGGCAATGCCGGTGCCAGGAGCCTCTGTCCCCCGGTGCCCAGGACGTAGTAAAAGCCTTCCTGAGGTGCGTTGGCCTTGGCCCAATTCAAGAGTTTCCGCTGGGCGTTCTGACGGTAGAAGTCCATGTCCTCGATGGCCAGGGCCTTCAGGGACCCGTATTCGTCGGTGGAAACTTGCAGCAACCGGGATAGTTCCAGCGTCATATTGCGGCGGGTCAGATTCTCAATCTGCTGCGCCCCCGTCCAGGCGGTGAAGCCTGAGATGGCAACGGTGGTGGGCAGCAGAATGGCGGCCGCCACAAGGCCGGCCTTCCGTGCCAGGGTCATGGGACGTTGTCCATGGCCAGAAGGCTCAGGTATTCGTTCAGGCTCACGTGGTAGTAACCTTGCCAGATCGATGAAAAGGTGCCGCTGCGGCGCAGGGAATCGAGGGCTTTGGAAAGAACCTCCCTCAGGGGGCCGTTTTCTTTGGCGACGGCCCAGGAAAGGTCCTGGACGGCCTGATCGGCGGGGAAGAAGGTGATGCCCGGATATTTGGCCAGCCATCCCAAGGCCAGGTTGGCATCGCTGACGGTCAGGTCAGCGCGTGATTCCACCACCATCCGGACAGCCTCGTCCCCGGAGGAGGTCAACACGAGGTCCTCCGATCTCACCTTCTTCCCGGCGAGAAGCCAATCCTGATAGCTGGACTGGGAAAGGACCGCGACTTTTTTTCCTTGGTCCGGACCCGTCGTTCCATCTTTGCGAACCACCCAGACGAGTTTTGAAGGGTACAAGCTCACAAAGGCCAGGAATTTTTTCCGCCAGTCGAGGGGACTGAAGGTGTCGGCATAAACATCCACCTGGTCGAGGAGGTCGGGACGGTAGAGGTAGTTCGGGTCGGTCTTCACCTGTTCGGGAAACCGGCCGCCGCGGTCGAAATACTCGTGGAAGGCCGTGGTCCGAAGCTTCAGGGGCACCTCAAGCCTTCTGGCAACATCGAGAAGCAGGTTGTAGGTGATACCCCGGGCCGAGCCGTCCGATTGAGGTTCGAAGATGGTCTGTTCAGCGTCGATGGCTGCCCTGAGGCCGGTGATCCTGAGGGTTTCCAAGACCTTCTTTTCCTGGTCCGTCCAGTCGATAGGCGGATCTTCGCCAATCAGATTGGTATACGCCTCAAACGTCAATCCGTAGGCCTTCTGCCAGAACTCGGCCATTTCTCCTGTAGCGCGGGCTTTTAGGAGGAATTTCTCAAGAATCGTCCCCAGTTCGGGGTTTTTCAGCGAAACGGCCCAGTTCATCGGCTCGGTGGGTGTCACCGGAAGGGTCACGTTAAAGTCGGGGTTTTTGGCCAGTTGAAGCATCATGACGTTGGAATCTCGAGCCATGGCGTCGGCTTTGCCTTCCCGGACAAAGGCGAACAGATCGTTGTCATAGGGAACCGAAAGGACTTCGAAATCCAGGCCGAGGTTGGCCTGTATGCGGCGCAGGGTCAGTTCATGGGACGAGTTGGCAAAGACGACCACCTTGCGGTTTACCAGATCAGAAAGCTGAACGATCTCCTTACCCCGCAGGGTGACCAGCACCACACGGTTGGGAAAAACCGGGTGGAATTCCATTAGCTTGCTCCTCCAGGGGAGGGCTCCGAGGTTGAAGGCCACCACATCGGCTTTCAGGAAGACATCGGGCTCATAGGCGAGAGCGGGATCGGTTTTCACCGTTTCCGGAATGACTCCCTTGTTGGAAAAGTAGGTGTCAAACGACACCGGAACAAAGGTGAGGGGTAAGTCCAGGAATTGGCCCAGGGACCGGGCGAGATCGGCATGAAACCCCGTCGGCTGCCCAGGGTCTGCGACAGAAAAAGCCCCCGGTGTTTCGGTGCTCGCTACCCGGATACCGCCTTCAGCCCTCCGTGACTCGACCCAGGCCTTTTCCGCCGAATTGAGTTCCCAGCTGCGGGGATCAGCCCCTGGAGCCACCGGCGTTGTCCCGGCTTCCGGCGCAGGGCCGGAGCACGAAACCAGCAGGATCAAGGCGCTGGCCAGCCAAAGACGGTTCATGTGGTACCTCCGGTTCAGTCGGGGCCGAACGAAACCAGTTCGTTCATGATGGCGACATTGTCCAGGAAGAGCTGGACCAGTGCCGGGTCGAATTTGCGGCCGCTCAGGGTCTGAATTTCTGCGACCACCTTGTCCAATGGCCAAGAAGGCTTGTACACCCGGGCACTTCTCAGAGCATCAAAAACGTCTACCAGGGCCATCATTCGGGCTTCCAGCGGTATCGCCTCCCCAGCCGAGCCATCAGGGTACCCCGTCCCGTCCCAATTTTCGTGGTGAGACCGGGCAATCCTTGCAGCGACCTTGAACAGTGGGATCTTCGACTTGGAGAGCATCTGGGATCCGATCTCGGCGTGGGTCTCCATGATCTTGTATTCCTCAGCCGTCAGCGTACCGGGCTTTTTGAGGATGGCTTCGGGAATTCCGATCTTACCGACGTCGTGCATGATGGAGGCTACCCGCAACAGGGCGGCCCGTTCAGGCTTCCAGCCCAGCAACAGTCCGAAGTGGGCCATGATGGTTGAAACCCGGCGCACATGGTGCGCGGTTTCGTTGAAATGCCGTTCAATGACGTCGCTGATGGTGAACAGGATGTCGTCCTGGAGTCCTCGGACGTACTGGATGAGTTGGAAATTGTCCAACGCCAGGCTGAAATGGCTCATCAGCAGCGCTACCTGGTCGAGGTCGAGCTCCTGCGGCGGGTTTTCGATATAGACAAAGCCGGCATCTTCCGCGTGTGCTTGGGCCGAGAAAATGAGAAGGCCCGTTTCAATCACCTGCATGGGGGATTTTGGGCCCCGGGGGACCCTGGCCAGCTGTTTTCGCAAGAAATCGAATTCGGGGGCGTGATCGAAGTCCAATCCGATCAGCGGAGCAAACCTGCCCGAGGCCGAAACGACGATACCGGCATCTTCCTGGCGGTTGACGATCAGGCCGTGACGCTCCTTGGGCCGAACGATCACCGAGTCCATTCCCTCGCCGTAGAGCGAGGAAACCTGCCCCAAAATAGCGTCCAAAAAATTGTCCAGCGTTTTGGCTGAAAACAGCTCGCCACCGATCTTGAGGATGACCTGGAGGTTGGTTCGGCTCCGGTCGATGGTCTGGAGGTCCTTCCACGAACGCAGGGCAGAGTAGAGGGCGAATTGGAGCCTTTGCTGGGTGAGTTCGGTTTTCACCTTGTAATCGTTGATGTCGTACTTGCGGATGATCTCGTGTTCCGGGGAGTCTCCGGGATGCCCGGTACGCAAAATGATCCGGACCAGTTTGTTGCCCCAGTCGCCGCGTATCCATTCCACCAGGCGGAGCCCCGCATCCCGGACATCCATGACGACATCGAGAAAAATGACCGCCACGTCGGGGTTTTCGAGAAGGATTTCCTTGGTTTCCTGGGTGTTCAGGCTGCTCAGAATTTCAAGGCGGCGTCCTTCAAAATCGAACTCCTTCAAGGCAATTCGAGTCACGAAATGGACATCCTCGTCGTCATCGGCAACCAGGATTTTGATCCGGGGCTTGGAGGATGCCGGGGCTACCGGCTTGGGGGCCGCGAAGGGAAAAGGCTCTGAGGTCATGGCAGGGATACCTCGCACCCTAACCTTAGCGGATTTCCCTGCGCTTTGCACAGATTTCGGGCACCCGAACCCGGTAGAAAAAAAAAGCCCATATTGGTATAACCAGACCTTCAAGAGGCTCACATGGTTGTACAGAAATTTGGCGGAAGCTCCGTCGAGGATGCGGGAAAGATCCGCGAAGTCGCGAAGATCGCCCTTGAGCATCGTGTTGACGGGAAGATCGCCGTTGTGCTTTCGGCGATGAAGGGTTGCACCGACTTGTTATTGCAGGCCGCGCGGGACGCTGAGGCGGGTAAGGAAAGCTATCATGAGGCTCTGGCCACTCTCGAGAAGCGTCACTGGGCAGCCGCACAGGACCTCACTGCCGGTCCTGCCTTCGAAACGCTCCGTCTAGCGCTGGAAGCTCAGCTCAAAGACCTGCGTGACATCCTCCACGGGGTCGAACTGGTCAAGGAATGCTCCAAACGCAGCCTCGACCTGATTGCCGGGTTTGGCGAGCGCCTCAACTGCCAGCTGATGGCTGGTTTTCTGTTGGGCCAGGGCCATGAGGCTCACTACATCGATGCCAGCAAGAATTTCATTATCACCAACGACAACCATGGTGCCGCCGATGTCGATTTCGACGCCACCTACGACGCTGTCGAGGCCCGGCTGAGACCTCTGAACGGCGTGATGGTCATCACCGGCTTTGTCGCCAGCACCGCCGACGGGCGACCCACCACGCTGGGCCGCAACGGCTCCGACTACACTGCCAGCCTGGTTGGTGCTG
>JAIFLN010000178.1 GCA_020049045.1 Spirochaetota bacterium
CCTTTGGCTTTGAGGGGGACCAGGATATGGGGTTCGATGCTGGCCAACACGGCGATTTCAGCGGAGTCGGGCAGCAACCGGTACAGCTGAGCCGGGTCGTGGCACTCAGTGTGTTCGCAAAGGTAGGTCACCAGAGAGCTGGCTTCTGGAATGCTGTAGGTTTTTGTGTGATCGATGTCAAAGCCCAGGAAAGACCGATGAAGCGTGAAGTCGGTGGCATCGATGCTCTTCTTGCTGAAAAAAGCTGCCTTGAAGACGGTCAGGGCCCCCAGGCAGGTGTAAAGGATGGAGTCGTTGAGAATGTTGTAGTCGAGGGTGGAACTCAGGCTTTTGCTGATGACCAGCAGGTTCTTGAGGTCAAAAATCTCTCTTTCAAGGTCTTTTCGTTTGGAAATGATGGACTCCTTGCCAATGGAAGTCATTATGTCATCTTAGAAAAGAGTCGATAAGTCAGATCTCATTTGTTTCTGAAAACCTAACACCATTCTCATCAAATTCCCACAATTCGTGTCTAAGCTCGACGCATGACCGTAGCCGCCGAAGCCCCCCAATCCTCCAAGAGGCAGTTGTTTTCCTTGCCCCGTCCCCCCCAGTTTGTGGCTGTCGGCAGCAAATACCTGCTGACAGAATCGGGTGTCCGATATTGTGCCAGCCGGCAGGTTCCCATGAAAGAACTGAGGCTGCATCGCGGCTTGACCGCCACAGGCTTCCAGTGGAGCAGCATCAATACCGTTATGCTGGAACGGCTTGCGTCCTACGGCTTTCTAGCCGGGGTCGAGCTGGAGCGAACGGAATTTCTCAACGAGCGTCAGGAAATTCTACGCATGCTTGAGATTTTATTTCAGGGCATCCTGCTTCGTCGCTTTCCGCCGCTCTTGAAAAAACAGCTGCTGGGCAATCCGTCCTACCGAAAATTCTTGGAGCTGGGGTTGCCCCCGGAACGGATTCAGGCTCTGGCTAGGGTTGAGAAGCCAAGAACCGAGGCTCTGAAGCAGGAGTTCGCGAGAGTTCTGGAGAACTCCGGGGTGCGGCTGTTAGACCTGATCGACGACTCAATCTGGGTCCTACTCAATCATGCTGAGGTCCGGCCGGGGCGCCATCCTTTGAAATCCTTGGTCCTGGAAACCCTGCTCACCCATTCTCGCCGGTTGGAACTGTCTGAGTATCTTTCCGTCAACCTGATGGAATTTCTCCAGCAGGCCGAATGGGCTCACTTTCTGAATCTTGCAGACCGAGACCCCCTGACAAGAAAGTCCCGTTCCACCGTTCCGGAGCTTCTGGCAGACCCTGAGTACCGGGAGCGTCTGATAGACAAGGCCAAGTATCAAAAGGAATTTCTGGTGATGCATCTGGGCATATTGGGCGAAGCCCGGGATACGGACAGTGAATTTGTTGTCGAGATTACGGTCAGGAACAAAGGTGTGATGGGGAATCAGTCACGGTTTGACACCTTGAACACGCACAATGCACCCTTCACCAGGGAGAGTTTTGAGGAGCTGCTGGACGACGATGCCATGGAACAGGACCTTGTGCTGCTCAACCTCCGGTCACTCAAGGAATTGTGCCGCAATCAGGGGATTCACCTTGAAACGAACCTTACCCGCGATGAGCGGGCCGATGAAACAGTAGCCTCGATGCGTTTGGTGCTGTGATTCAAGCTTCCTTCGCAGAGCTGTGCCAGCGTACTACACCGACTTTGTTCTTTTTCTCGTTATAGATCATTCCACCGTTCCAGTATTCCAGGGCGGCAATCAGGCTGTTGCCGCCGTCGGTTTCGTCACTTTGGGATGATTTATAACTGGCCAGGTCCAAAAAGGCGTCGAAGTCCTCATTCCACAGGGCGGTCTGCCTTTTTTTGAAAAAGGTGTTCCAGGAAGCCAGCGACTGAAAGCCTGGACCTTCGTCTTCGACAATAAACCTCACCCGTTTTCGCAGGTCAAACCAAATACGGATCTGTTTGGATGGGTCACAACCGTTGCCGTGCTTGATGCCGTTCTTGATCAGTTCGGACAGCTGCTGCTCCAACAGGTTGCCTTCGAGGAACTTCTTCGGGCAGTCGGTCAACACCTGTTTGGCGTACTCACGAACCTTGTTGAAATCACTGGGAAAGGACACAAACTGCATTCCTTGAGCGTCAAACAGCTCGTTGCGTTCATCGACAATCAGTTTTCGAACAATGAGGAGGGGTTTCATGAATTCACTTCCAGGCATCGAGAGCCGTCTCGACATCGGGCGCTTCTTTGAGAAGGCTGATAATGTTGCACATTTCCAGAACCCGCTTAGGCGTTCCCGAAAGGTTGGCAACCCGAATCTCGCCGCCAAGCTTTCGGGCTTGGTGGAGCAGACGGATCAACGCGCCTACCCCGGAGCTGTCGAGGTACCGCACCCCGGCCATATCGATGACCATGTGGGGGGTCCCTTGTTCCAACATCGGAGTCAAGGAGTTGCAGAAGGCTACCGAGGCGTAAAGATCGAGGTCTCCCACGGGGACCACCACAACCTCATTGCTTTTGTTTCCCGGCCTGCTGGATAGTTCCATAGCCCCTCCTCTGTCGATACAATGACCCTGTCGAATGAGGAATTGATGAGAGTTGCGTTAAGAAAAGCAATTTTCATCGAATTTTCACAATCCCTTGCAATAATGCCACGAGAGGAAAACCATGGGACTGTCTTCGTCTACCGTTTCTATGCTGGTATCAGCCCAGCCCGAAAAGATTTACGGCTCTTCACTTCTCAAGGTCGCCGACACGTTTGAGTACGTTCTAGCGGACCAGAAAGTCACGGATTTGGCCGAGGTCTTTCAGGCACGGCCTTCCCTTTCCGCCGTGGGGGTTTGTGACTCCGCAGGCCGCGCATTAGGGCTGGTTTCGCGGGTGCACCTGTTCGGGCTTTTAGGAAAGCCCTACGGACGGGAAATTCTCAGCCGCAAGCCGGTTTCGGAAATCACCGAAGAAGTTCCTTCCTACGACATGAACGCCAATTTGTTCCAGATTGCTGAGCGGCTGCAGGAGTCGATGGACCGCTCGGTGTTTCACCACTACTTGCTGACCGACACCGCAGGCCACTTTCGGGGCTTGTTCTCGTCCAAAGACCTTCTGGTCTACCTCTCCAAAATCACCCAGCAGGACATTTTGCTGGCCAGCCAGCTTCAGGAACGCCTGGTGAAGCACCGGACCACCGAAGGGGGGGCTGGCTGGTCGGTGGAAGCCTTCAATCAGTCGGCCAAGGGGCTGGGCGGCGATTTCTATCACGTGATGCCTCTGCCCGACGGCAAGGTCTTTGTGGCTTTGGGGGATGTCTCGGGCAAGGGTGTTGCCGCCTCCGTTTTGACTTCACTGCTGTGGGGGGTGCTGCAGTTCTACGACTACCAACAGGGGTTGCCCCGTCTGCTGACCCAGATCAATGAGGCTCTGATCCGCACCTTTCACCTGGAGAAATACCTGACGGGAGTTTTTCTGGTTTACGAGCCGGCGACCCGGCGGTTGTCTGTGGCCGATATGGGGCACGGACACGGCTGGTTCGTCCGTAAGGGGCGGGCCAAGGTGGTTCAGAGCCAAAACCTTCCCCTGGGCATCGACCTGGAACTCTCACCGCAAATTCTCGTGGTCAAGCTGCAACCGGGGGATATGGTCTGCCTGTACACCGACGGCCTGACCGAACAGGAAGACGAGAACGGCCGGGAATTGGGCGAGGAGGCTGTCTTGCGTCTGTCCTGTCAACACTGGCAGACCCCGCAACAGCTTCCCGCCGCATTGATCGAGCTGCTCAGTCAGCACCAAGGTTCCGTCCCCCGCCTCGATGACGTGACGTGGCTTCAGATGATGGTTGACTGAACCGGCAGGTTAGATTTGGAACCGCTCCATCCGTTCCTGCAACGCCTGGATCACCCAGGTGAGTTCCTGGGCGCTCTGCATCAGCTCGGTGACCGACTGTGTGGACATCTCCATCCCCAGCTGTTGTTCCAGCATGGCTTCGCTGATTTTGCTGCTGGCCTGCTCCAGACCGTGAAGGGCTTGCTGGACGGAATGGCTTTGCGACACCTGCGCATCAATGGACTGCGACATCTGAAGCTGGATGGTGAGGAACCTTTCCACTTCCTTTGAAAGCCGGGTGTCTTCAGCGCTCTGGTCTTCGACTTTTCGCGCGATCCTCTGGCTGGCCGACCTCACCGAGCGGATGTCCCTGAGGATGGAACGGAAACTTTCAGCGGTGGCATGGGATTGCACCAAGGTCTGGTCGGCCACACCAGAAATTCCTGTCAAGAGTGTTTTGATCGTTTTGGCCTGTCCGGCACTAGTCTCGGCGAGTTTGCGGATTTCATCGGCCACTACCGCAAACCCCCGGCCTGCCACACCGGCATGGGCGGCTTCGATGGCGGCGTTCATGGCCAGCAGATTGGACCGGTCGGCAATGTCGAGGATGATCTGAACCACTTCTTGAATCGCCTCGGCCTGACGTGCCACCCCTGAAATCGATTCTTGGAGTACGGTCAGGGTTTCTTCGCCTTCTTCCCCTGTACGGTGCAGCGCCTCGGCCATGCTCACACTTTGGCGGGCCTCCTCAGCTGATTCACCGATCAGCCTTCGGTTGATATCCATCGACTGAAGGAACAGACCGATACGCTGCTGCATCTCGCTGGAAAGGGCGTGGGATTCGGTGGTTTGAGCCAGCATGGCTGATATAGCCTCGCCCTCTTGGACGGTTTGTGCCTGCTGCCCTTCGGCCAAACGGGTCACCTGGGCGGACACGGCCGACATCTGCTCAACGGCTGCCGCTGACTGGTGCGAATGAGTGTCGAGGGTCTGTCCCACCCCTACCAGCTTGGTCGTCACCGACTGGATTTGCGCCCATTGGTCTTTCAGATCGTTCTGCAGGTGACCCAGGGATTGAGCCAGCTGTCCCATTTGGTCCCCGGACTTCAGCAACGAGGGCGGAAGGGGCTTGGAAAGGTCCCCTGATGCCACAGTTTTCATGATTTGCTGCAGTTGCTGGGTCCGCTTTCGGATCCCTGCTACAAGCACCAAAAATACCGCTGCCCCAAGCATCAACCCGGCTAAGGCCGATAAAATGGCCATTGCCAGGTTTGCGGTGTAGCGCTGAATCCGCTGGTCCAGCAGTTGTTCGAGGGTCATGGTTCCCTTGCCGTGGAACTGGCTCATCAGCGGCAGCAACGGGGCAAGGTGGGCGGCAAAAACGCTAGGATCGAAGCTCTCACCTAGGGAGGCAGAATTGGCGTCGGAGGTGATCGTCACCACAACCTCGTCGAACGTTCCTAGAAAGCTCTGGACCCAGGCGTTGTACGCTTCAGTCTGGGTCCCGGGAGCGAGGGCCTGTACAGACCGGGTCAGTTGTTGGCGGAGAGTCAGGGTCTGGGCTCCCAGGTGCCAGGCCCGGGAGTAGAGTGTCAGGTAAGCCTCCCGGCTGAGACGGCCGGTTCCTGGCAGAGCGTAAGCGCGCAAATCGGTGTAAGCCAGCAGAATCTCAGGCAGGGTCTTGTACAGGCCCAGCATCAGGAGGTAACTGGGAAGCTCCGGGTCCAGAATCAGCCCGCTGGTCTGGGACAAGTACAAAAGGTCGTCGAGCATCTGATCTTGGACGCCGGCGAACCGGGTGTAGCGTCCACCTGGACCGTCGGTCACGCGCTCCAAAAGATCTTCAGGACCAGACCACGAAAAGCCCGCCTGAGCGAAAGCTTCTTCGTTATAGAGCAGAACTGGTCCATGGACTGCTGCCAACCGAGAATACTCTGAAATCAGGGCTTCAACGGAGCCATCGGGTTCGTGGGTTGGCCCCGCTGCCTGCCAGGCGAACATCGCCGAAAACAGAGGTCTTGTGGTCTCCAGACCAGAACGCTCAACCTGGCCAGCTCGGATTTGCGAGGCACCATACTGAAAAAGAAACCCCAGGGCTACAGTAAGAGGAATCAGGAGAAAGACCGATCCGGAAAGAATTTTACTCCCGAGACCCATTTTCATCCTTTCCCCAGCAGTTCGATGCGTGAGAACACATAGTCCAGCGACTCACGCCTTAGAATCGTGCGGAAACTGTCGGTCCCATAACAGAGGGAAGGTTTGTATTCGTTGTAGGCCGAAGGCAACCGTGACCGCCCCAAGGTGGACCAGAAGACCAGGCCGATTTTTCCATTTTTGATCTCGAGGGTGGTGAGGCCGCGCTTTCCCACCGCACAGCCGGCATTGAACACGCAGGGAACGGGTATTTTCCCGTACACCGAGGTGCTCAGGTGGTGTTCCGGAGTCTTGGTGTCGAGAAAGTCGGCTTTAAGGCTGCGGATGGTCCTCCGGATAGCAATCCGGCGGGAGTCATCGGCCCGGGTATAATCGCGGCACATCCGCTCAATCCGAATTCCCAGGGATTCTTTTTTGGACAGCGACTCAAACAGGGGGCGGTGGGTGTGACCGATAATCGACACCAAGCCTTCCTGACGCGAGAACTCGTAGATGGCTTTTTCCAGTTTGAATTTCTTCTCTGAGTCATGGGCGATCGTACGATTGCCAATGCCCAAAAAGTTGGCGAAAAACCGCAGGCTCCAGCCGATCAAGCCATTGTAGCGCCCCGAGTTGGCAATCCCTGCCTGGTGGCCGTGGAACACAAAGATCCGTCCGTGCTCGGTTTCCAGCAACAGACTCTCACCGTCAAAATGGTCGTTGTATTCAGGGTCACCAGCCTTGGAGGGAAGAATTTCATGGTTGCCCCGCAGCCAAATAAGCCGTCCATCGGCCTTGAAACGCTCGAAAAGGGCGTACATTGCCTTCCAGGCCTTGCGGATGGCTGGCCTGGGGTTTCGCAGCAATTCCTCAATATCACCGTTGAGGATCAGAATGTAATCCTTCTTCAGATAGTATTCCTGCAAGGCCTCAAGGCAGAGGTATCCGTTGTGGAGAAAGTCGTCATTGCGGCCCCCGTCGCCCATGTGCAGGTCGCTGAGGATCACGTACTTTTCGTGGCGTTGGACCTCTCTGCGGGGTGCTTCGTTCAGCAGTCTTTGCAGTTTGTCGCGGGTACCATCGTCTTTCAAAGAATTCCTCCTAGGCCGAGCCAAGCACCGATTGACGCACCGACTTCCGGTAACCCGCTACCGCCGGAACCAGGGCTCCGGCCAGTCCTACCACCCAAAAGAGTCCCAAAAGCAGGGTTTCGGACAGCGACCACTGCACGGTCATGGTCATTCCAATCTGGCTGGTTAGGGAACTGGTCAGAGCTTGCACCCCAACCCACCCCAGGGCGGCACCGAACAAAACAGCAGCCGTGAAGACAAGGGCTGTTTGCAGCCAGAGGGTGAGGAAAATGTACCCTTTTCCAGCACCTAAGGCACGTAACAACCCTATCCATCGGGCTTTGGACGGAAGGGCTGCCAGAAGGCTCAGCAGGACGGCCGCAAACACGAGGGCCTGGAACAAAACGGCGAGCAGCGACAAGGTTTTTTTGATCTCGTCGAAGAGGCCGAAGAGACCAGCCAGAACCTCACCGGGAAAGGCAGCGGTGGTGGTGCCTTCGCGGTATTGGGCTCGCAATGAGTAGGCCGAGGCAAAATCCCTGGGTTTCACCAGCAAGGCTGAAACCTCATGTGGCTCACCTTCCGAGGTTTCGTGCAGATGCCAGATGCTTTCGTAAGGGGTGAGATAGGCTCTGTCCCAGGGAGTGCCTGTGAATTTCAGGGTGCCGACCACGACAAATTCCGCTTCCTCGTGATGTTCCGCCTCCTCTTGTTCGTGCACACCGTGGCTTCCCACAAAGCTTTCACCCAAAAGAGTACCGGTGGAATTACCTGCTAGAACCTCAAAAGGTGCCTGAGGCCACCGGCCCGAAGCCAGCCGGAACGAGGGACGCAACGTGGACAAATCGGGGCCGACCCCGATGATCGGATACCCCCGGTGATTGTCGGCAAAAATCAGCGGAGAGATCGCTGCGACCCGAGGATCGGCCGCCAAGGTCGGAACCAAGGACGCGTCGAGAAGGGGAAGGACTTCGTCGGTCCGCAGGAACACTGAAGCCAGCACCAGATCGAGGCGGCTCCCCGGAGCACCGATAACCAAGTCGAATTCACTGGCTGAATTGGTGCCGGCTTGCTGGAGTGAGCGTTCAAGCAGATTGACTGCCACCGTTGCAGAAAACGCCAGAGCCAGCAAAATCAGCACTCCCAGCGAAGAGAAGACCGTTTTTCGTAGGTCCGCCAGGACCATCCAGAAGGGATTCATCGTTCCTCCGTCAACAATCCGTGGTCCAACCGCAACCGCCGGTCGGCCTTCTCGGCAAGGGCACTCTGGTGAGTTGATACCACCACTGTGGCTCCTTCTTGACGGCAGTAATCATTGAGAAGGACGGCCACCGATTCCTCGTTGTCCGAGTCCAGGCTCGCAGTGGGTTCATCGGCCAGAATGACCGGCGGTCGGCTCAGCAGGGCCCTTGCCAGGGCGGTGCGCTGCATTTCGCCGCGGCTGAGAGTAAAGGTGCGGGCAGAACTGCGCGCTACCCCCAAACGGTGGAGCAGATCAAGAGCCCGGTCTCGTTCCCCGGCAGAAATCGACCATTGGCTGAAGGTCAGGGGGAGCAGCACATTCTCGATGGCCGTCAATTCGGGCACGAGCTGGAAGTCTTGGAACACCAAGCCGAGGTTACGCCGTCGCCACTGGTCTCGATCGGCTGACCGGGCCGTCTCGAACCGGAAATCGCCCCAGTGGATCGTACCTGACGAGGCGCTGTCCAGCCCTGCCAGCAGAAACAAGAGTGTCGACTTTCCGGAACCCGACGGGCCGGTAATGGCGGTAAGGCTTCCTTCGGTCAAGAACAGAGAAGGAATCCGGAGGAAGGGAAGATCACCCTGCGTGAAAGACCAGGCAAGCTGTTCGACCGTTAAGGACAAACCCATCTTATTGCTCCTGATAGCTGGCATTCACCAGCCGGACTTGCGAGACAAACCCCGTTTCGGGGTCGGTGTGCGAACCAATTTCCAGTATGCCCGTCACCGCCAAGGGCCGGTTTTTCTGTATAAACACCGTTTCTTTTTTGAGGTAGACCACCAGAATGTCTGCCGGCCAGTCAGCATCGCTCTGGCAGTACGGGCAGAGAGAGACAGGGTCTTTGGTCAAAACAAGAAAGTGACCGGAAGCCCGCAACGGAGGTGCCATGGCACCCACAACCGTCACAGTCTTTCCGGCCAGGGCCGTCAGTTTGGGGCTGAACTTCAACCCTCTGACGGTTTCCAAATAGAACTCTGAGAACGTGATGGTATCGGCGGCCTGGGCCCCAGCCGAGAAAAACAGACAGAAGAACAGAACCCCCATGGCCCGCCGATCGTTCATATCAGGGCTTCAGACCCAGGGCTTCGACGATGTAGCGGAAGGTCGAGGTGTTTTCCTGGTAGGCTTTCAACTTATCGCTGCCAGGACCTGTCATCTGGAGGGTCATGTCGTCGATGGAGTGAACCTCTGTGGAGTCAGTCCGGGCCAGATTGCCGGCAATCAAGGTTGCCGTGTCAGACTTGTACTTGTCGTTGGCAATCCAGTTCTTGTTTTCGTCCTGAACCGTTGGGTTGAAAGGTGCGTCGAGCTTAGGCTTGAAAGTCTCCCAGTAGTCGGGATGGTTGCCCCAGCCGATGGCCAACCGTTTGCTGGGGTTAGGCGAGTCGGGATAACCATCACTGTTGGCGTCCACATAGTTGGTGAAACCCGCGTTGGCGTAGGTACCGACTTTGTCGCGCATTAAGGTGCCGGGTTTCTTGTCGTCGACAGTACCATAGACACTGATGGAGTGGGTGTGGTCACCGGTGACCACAATCAAGGTGTCCGGGTTCTTCTTGGCGAAGTCCTGGGCAATAGCAATCACCTTATCGAACATGATGGTGTCGTACACGGCGCGCTCCCAGTCCATGGGATGGCTGTACTTGTCGACCAGGCCGGCTTCTACCATGAGAAAGAACCCTTCCTTATTGGTTGAGAGCACTTCCAAGGCCGTGCGGGTCAGGTTGGTCAGGTCGGGTTGGTCGTTGTACTTCGAGACAGTACCTTTGCCCAGCAGCAGTCGGTCCAGCGCTCCGTCCAGGTTTCCGGGGTGGAAGACGCCCAACAACTTTTTGGGAGTGCTGGACATGGTGGCGGCGGACAGTTCACTGTTGGTGGTGGCGACTTTGTAACCTTCCTTCTCAAAGAGGTCGAAGTAGTCCTTTTCATCGGCCCTCTTGGAACCGGTCACCGACTTGGGAAGGAAGTAGGCCGAACCGCCACCTAAGAGAACCTCGGGCTTGACCGCTAAAAAGGCTTCCATAATCTCGGCCTTTCTGTCACGAAGCCGTGTATGGGCGACCACGGCGGCGGGGGTGGCATCTTGAAGTTCCGCATCACTGACGATACCGATGGATTTTTTGGTGGTCCGGCGTACCAGTTCGCCCAAGGTCTCCTGTTTCGGATCGTCAAACGGATCGGCCGTCCGGTCGGCATACACGCCCAACGCATTCACGCTGGACTTGTGGCCGGTCATATAGGCGCTCATGGAGTTGGCCGAATCGACGGCCAGGCTGTTCACAGAGCTGGTTCCCACCAGCCCCATACGATCCATCATATCCATGGCCAATAGACCATTGGAGGTTCCCTCGGTATTGCCCTTGCTGAGAATCCGGGCGGCGGTGCGGTGACCTACCGAAAGGCCGTCGGCAATCAGGAAGATCACGTTCTTGGCTGTGGCTTTGGCGGCAGCCGGGTAAACGGTCCAGGTAACGGTTTTTTTCATGTCACCAACCTTCACTTCGACGGTGTAGGTTCCGGCTTTGACGACTTTCACATCTCGCAGAATCAGGGCCGAGGCTTCCATATCTTTTTTGTCTTTCTCAGTCACGGCTTGGGGTTCTTTGCCCAGCACGGCAGCCACTTTGCCGCCATTAACGGTAACCGACACGGAGGCGGGGTCCACCACTGCGTCAAGTTCCACCTTGAAGTCGAATTTCGCTCCCGCCAGAATCTGGGCTTTGTCGATGGGGTAAACGTTCAAGGCACCCACCGGGAGAGCTGAGAGAATCAGGGCTGCCACGGCAGCGCCGATCAGTTTTTTCATAAGAACCTCCTGCAACGGCTCCAAACTGCCTTGGGTGTGTGAGAAAATGATGAGGAGCCTGTGAGACTTCGGTTTTGCAAGGGTTTTCGAGTATCCTGTTCCCCATGATCAAACCACCCAAACCCCGTGAAGGGGCTGTTGCCGCCGTGCTTTCGCCTTCCTGGGGCGGTCCTGCCTCGTTTCCCAAGGTGTTCGATGCCGGCCTGGCCGTTCTGGTCCGGTATTTCGGTTTCCGTATCAAGGAATTTCCCACCACCCGCAAGAGTGCCGACTGGCTCGACAAGAACCCGCAAGCCCGGGCCGACGACTTCAACGCCGCCTTTGCCGACCCCGAGGTTGATCTGATTGTGTCTGCCATCGGCGGTTCCGATGCCCTACGGCTGCTGCCCTTCCTTGACCTGGAGCTGATCAAGGCTCACCCCAAGCCCGTCCTGGGGTATTCCGACGCCACGGCCTACCTCACGTGGCTCAACCTCAACGGGGTTGTCACGTACTACGCCAATGCCGTCATGTCGGGCTTTGCCCAGCTGGACGCCTTTCCGGAAGCCATTACCTGGCATCAGCAGCTTTTTTCGGGAGCCACCCCCGCTCTCGAGCCCTTTCCGAAATGGACGCATGGCTACCGGGACTGGGCCACCCATGCCAACCAGATTCAGGAACAGCACGCCAACCCCGGGTTCACCTGGGTGCAGGGGACCAAGGCGACCAGGGGCCGGTTGTGGGGCGGCTGCTTCGAGGTGCTGGAAATGCTGAAAGGGACTCGTTTCTGGCCGACCCCGGAGTTTTGGACGGACCGGGTGCTCTTCCTCGAAACCAGCGAGGAAAAGCCCTTGCCCCGGCAGGTGATGTACTGGCTTCGCAACTACGGGGCCCAGGGAGTTTTTGACGGTTTGTCGGCGCTGTGGATTGGTAGGCCCAAGGATTACACCGCTGCCGAGTGCGCCGAACTGCGCCGGGTGGTGAAGGGCGTGGTAGCCGAAGAATGGGGCGCAGTGAACCTTCCGGTAGTGATGGATCTTGACTTTGGACACACCGACCCGCGTTGGGCGCTGCCCTTGGGGGTGGAGGTTTTGACCGACCCGGTGGCCCGGCGCCTGGCCTTTCTGGAAAGTCCGTTTTCGTGAACGCCAAAGCGCTCAGTCGTCGCTGACAATCCTATTGTTTTTGTTCGTCGAAGTCCGTTTCTTCGCAGTCAGCCGCCGTTCCTTGCTTGCTTTGGTGGGCTTGGTTTTGCGCCGGGGTTTGTCGCGGTGCAGAGCCTCGGCTAGGGTTTCGAGCATCCGTTCGACTGCAAGCTCGCGGTTGAGCAGCTGACTGCGTTCGTCCTGCACGGCAATTTGCAGAATGTCACCGTCAATCAGCCGGGAACTCAGCTTTTCGAGCAGGCGTGCCCGTTCCAGCTCCGAAATGCCCGCCAGTGCCAGCAGCCCAACCCTCAGCTGGGTACGGCTGTTCACCTTGTTGACGTTCTGACCGCCGGGGCCTGAGGAGCGGGAAAACGTGAGCTCCCCGTAGGTTTCGATCCAGGCTTTGACGGCAAGCCGGTCCATGGGGTGCTTGACTCCTTTATCGCTTGGCCTGGTAGGCTTCGACGGCTTTTTTCATCGCGGTGATATGGTCTGGTGTGGTGCCGCAGCAACCACCAATGATGTTGGCACCGGCTTGGATCATCTGGGGAATCCGAGCAGCCATATCGGACGGAGTCTCGGGGAAGGTGGTGACGCCTCCGACGTTGACGGGCAGGCCGGCATTGGCGTGAACCAGAATGGGAATGGTCTTATTGGCGGCCCGCATGGTTTTGACGATGTCGATCATGCGTTCAATTCCATTGCCGCAGTTGGGACCTACGATATCGGCACCGGCGGCTACGGCGGCCTCGACGGCGTCTTCGGGTGATACGCCCATCATCGTTCGGTAGGTTCCCTGAACAGTTTTTTCAAACGTGAAAGTACAGATGACTTCCAGCTTCGTGTTTTCTTTGACGGCTTTGATGGCTTGAACGGCTTCTTCAATGTCGCTCATGGTTTCGATGCACGCGGCATCAGCACCACCCTTTTCGAGGGCTACAGCCTGTTCCTTGAAGGCGTCATAGAACTCTTCTTCGGTGACATCGCCCATGGCCAGCATCTTGCCGGTGGGACCGATGGAAGCGATGACCCACTGCGAATTTCCGGCGGCCTTGCGGGAGATTTTGGCAGCCGCTTCGTTCAGAGCCCCGACCTTGTCGGCCAAATGATAGTGTTCCAGTTTGAAGCAGGTACCACCGAAGCTATCGGTTTCAATCATATCGGCACCGGCGGCAATATAGCCCTTGGCAATGTCCAGCACATCGTCGGGGCGGTCCAGGCACCAGGCCTCGGGGCACTCGCCGGGCTTCATTCCTTTTTCCTGCAGAAAGGTACCCCAGGCACCATCGGAGATCAAGATTCTGCCGCTTTTAAGGGCTTCAGTAATTCTCATTTTGGCCATATCCCACTCCTCTGGAGAGTTATGCTAAGGCGTGTTTTCAAACTCAGTAGAAATATCCTGTGATTTCTATAACAAAGACAAGCCCTTAAGCAAAGTTGGTGAGCAGAGCGGGGAGGCACGGAGAAGTTGTGTTAAGATTCAACGTGGAGAGTGCACAATGAGTGATCAACCTTGGGGCGAGCGCGATTCCCGCGGTGAATGGCAACCCAGCCCTGCCCTAGGGCATACCAGTTTCCATAAGCTGCTGACCGGAAAGGACGACAATGGTCTGGTCGCCGTTCACGACGGGTCACCGGAGTCCCACGCCCAAATGATAGCGGCCCGCAAAAAGAAAGCGGGTAAGGATGTGACGGTCGATCCGGTCTGAGCCCTCCCCCAATTTCTGTTTTGGGTGTATGGTAGCCCGATGAAAGTCACCCAAAAGCATCTTCGGATTGCCATTCTCGCCTTGGGCGTTCTTCTGATCCTTTGGGGCGTGGTGAAAATGCTCACCAAGGTTCAGTTTGCCCCCTGGATCGAAGAGAACGTTCCTAATCTTGTCTTTTTCGGCGCGGCCGCTATCTTCTTGTGGAACCGTTCGATCGGTAACAAGGAGAAGAAAGAGGAGGAGGCGGAAGCCGCCCGCAAGAAGGCCGAAGATTCAGACGCTCTTTAGTTTCTCGTACTTCAGCTGCACCAGGCCGCTGGGGTAAGTGTGGCTTCCCAAGGCTCGCAGCCCGTGTTCCTGGTAGGCTGGTTCCTTCCCCCGTTCCCGGAACAGAGGGATGCCGGAACCCAGCAGCACCGGCACCACCGACAACGTCAGATCGTTCACCAGATTCGTGGCCAGAAACGACCGGATCAGGGCCGCTCCGTCCACGTACACCCGGTCGTGACCCCGTTCGTTCAGGGTCCTGGCCAGCTCAACGGGGTTGCCACGGACAAAGACCTCGTGGTGGACCGGTCGGAGCGCCTGGCTGGTGGCCACGTAGCAGGGCTTGTCGCCATAGGGCCATTCCGGAAAAGTGCGGACAGTGCCATAGGTGCCCGACCCCAGCAAAACAGCGTCTACCGAGTCAAAAAAGGCGTGATACCCGTAGTCCTCCCCGGCGACCTGCACCGCATCGAGCCAGTCGAGATCCCCGTCGGGCCGGGCGATAAAACCGTCGAGGCTGACGGCAATAAAGATGGAGAACTTCGGGGTCACAGGGGCCTTCCTTACATGTACTTCCAGAACTTGTAATTGGTTTCTTCAATGCTCTTGAGTTCAGGCATGGGATAGAACTTGCACTTGGTTTGGCTCGAAAACATAAAACCATGGCGCAGGTGCTTGAAGCTGATCTTGCCCAGCGGACTGGCCGGGGAAAGCCCTTTGGTGTGTTTGTCCTTCATCTTTCGCAGTTCCAGAATCGACTTCTTGAGCACGGAGGGATGGATGTCAGGAATCGGTGAGGGCAAGAGAGGGTTGGACTCAAACTCTTTCAGGAACTCATCCACATCGACGTCGACCTGGGTGAACATCATAACCGGTGCTCCCACCCGGGTATCGGGGTGGGTGATGTAGCGGCCGAACTCGCTGAAGCTCAGGTCCGACAGCAGCATCATTGACACAGGATTGATCTCCGCGTAGACCCGGATCAGCCCGGGCTGCCGCTCTGGCCCCTGGGGACCTGTCTTGAGGCTGAGGGTAAACCCTTCGGGGGTGGTGATATACAAGTCCATCAACGCGTCGAAATCGATGTGCTCAAGAACCCGGTAGGTCGATACGTACTTGGTGGCGCGCGGGCTGCCGTCCTCGTGGGGAGTCAGGCCTTTGAGCATCTCTTCGATTTTGAGGAAGGGGTGCCGGTAGGCTGGATCGATCTCAATAAAGATCAGCTTGCCGGCGTAATACTTGGACGAGCCCGAGATAAAGTGCTTGCCGAATTCAACCGGATCAAGCTGGCTCCCAACCAGGGCCGTGCTGGGGAAGACGATGGCGTATAAATGGTTCGTGTGAGGCATACGGACTCCTATTCCTAGTGCAGCTGGGCCACAAGGGGGACGATGAGCAGGGCGACGATATTGATGATCTTGATCAGCGGGTTGATAGCGGGGCCGGCGGTGTCCTTGTAGGGGTCGCCGACGGTGTCACCGGTGACAGAGGCCTTGTGGGCTTCGCTTCCCTTGCCGCCGTGGTTGCCGTCTTCGATGTACTTTTTGGCATTGTCCCAGGCTCCACCGCCGTTGGTCATGCTGATGGCAAGGAACAGACCGGTGATGATGGTTCCCACCAACAGACCGCCCAGAGCGGCTGGTCCGAGAAGCAGTCCCACGGCGATGGGCACCAGTACGGGCAGCAGAGAGGGAATCATCATCTCGGAAATAGCGGCCTTGGTGAGCATGTCGACGGCCTTGGAATAGTCGGGTTTCGCCGTCCCTTCCATGATGCCGACTATGGTGGCGAATTGGCGGCGTACTTCGATGACCACCGCTCCGGCGGCGCGGCCGACGGCTTCCATGGCCATGGCGCCAAACAGGTAGGGGACCATGCCGCCGATGAACAGACCGATGATGACCATGTGGTTGGAAAGATCGAAGGTGATGCCGGTTTTTCCGGCCGCGGTAAGGGCGTGGGTGTAGTCAGCAAACAACACCAGCGCGGCAAGGCCTGCTGAACCGATGGCGTAACCCTTGGTGACGGCCTTGGTGGTGTTGCCCACGGCGTCGAGGGGGTCGGTAATGTCGCGCACGGCTTCGGGGAGTTCGGCCATTTCCGCAATGCCGCCGGCGTTGTCAGTGATGGGGCCGAAGGCGTCAAGGGCGACGATGATGCCCGACATCGACAACATGGCGGTGGCCGCGATAGCGATGCCGTACAGTCCGCCGATTTCGTAAGCACCGAAGATGGCTGCACAGACGGCAAGCACCGGCAGCGCGGTGGCCTTCATCGAGACACCCAGACCGGCAATGATGTTGGTGCCGTGACCCGTCACCGAAGCGGCGGCGATGTGACGCACGGGTTTGAACTCGGTGGCCGTGTAGTACTCGGTGACCACAACCATGACAGCCGTCAGCAGCAGCCCGATGACCGAAGCCGCAAACAGACGCCAGGTGGCCCCGTCAGCGATGCCCGCACCGGCCAGAAGGTCTTCGGGAATGACGCTCCAGGTGATCCAGGCAAAGGCTCCTAATGAGAGGATGCCCGCAACCGCCAGCCCGCGGTACAAGGCGTTCATGATTCGGCCGCCCTTGATGTGCTTCACAAACATGACGCCGACAATGGAGGCCAATATGGAAGCTCCGCCGAGCAACAGCGGATACAGGGCACCCAAATCGGAGCCGGTGATCAGCAGCGAGCCCAGCACCATGGTGGCAATCAAGGTCACCGCATAAGTTTCAAAGAGGTCGGCCGCCATACCGGCGCAGTCACCGACATTGTCGCCCACGTTGTCGGCGATAACCGCCGGGTTGCGCGGATCGTCTTCGGGAATACCGGCCTCAACCTTACCCACCAGGTCGGCGCCCACGTCGGCGCCCTTGGTGAAGATACCACCGCCCAACCGGGCGAAGATGGAGATCAGCGAGGCTCCGAAGGCCAAACCGATCAGCGGTTTGATGGTTTCTTCCAACGAAGGGTGGACGTTCAAGGTCATCAAGAAGCCGTAGTAGCCGGCAACGCCCAGCAGACCCAGGCCGACGACCAGCATGCCGGTGACTGCCCCGCCCCGAAAGGCGACGTTGAGGGCGGGGGCAATGCCGCCCCGGGCCGCTTCAGCAGTGCGGACATTGGCCCGTACCGAGACGTTCATACCGATGTAGCCGGCCAGACCGGAAAGAACCGCTCCCACCAAAAAGCCGACAGCGGTCAGCCAGCCGAGTCCGGGTACGGCACCCAGGACCAGAAACAGCACCAGGCCGACGATGCCGATGGTGCGGTATTGGCGGTTGAGGTAGGCCGCAGCCCCCTGTTGGATGGCCGTGGCGATGGCTTGCATCGCATCGTTCCCGGCGGGGCGGGAAAGGATCCAACGGATCGCGAGGGCTCCGAAGACCACGGCTGCCAAGCCGCAGACCAGGGCAAAGACGACTCCAGATGTCATGAATACCTCCATTGAGATTCTGAGAATAAGGCCATCCCGCCGATTCTGCAAGGGGACTTGACCCAGATGATGGCTTCGACCCAAGCTGAACCCCGTGGACACCAAACCGCTTGCCGAAGTACAGCAGAAAATCAAGGAACTTCGGTTCGAAAAGCCCTTCGACCTGATTGTCGCGGTTGCCCGTGGCGGCGTGATTCCCGCTGTCATGATTCAGGCCCACCACGGCGGTGATCTGGAGTGGATCTGGCTGAACTTCCGAGACGACGACCAAAAACCCAACCGGGAACGCCCCGAACTGACCAAGCCGCTCGCTTTCGACCCGGCTGGAAAATCCATTTTGGTGGTCGACGACCGGTCACGGACAGGCAGCACCCTCAACCGCGCCAAGGAATACCTGGCAGGTGCCCGGTACATTCAAACACTGGTGGTCAACGGCCAGGCCGACTATGTTCTTTTCGATGAGGACTGCTTCTACTTCCCCTGGCGCATGGACCTTCCGTCTGTAACTGAGAATATGATCGCCAAGGAACCCGATCATTCTTTCCTCGACGCCCGCCTGGCCTTTCTGGTGGAAATCGACAAGCTCAAACTCGTGATCCGCCGCAACGAGCTGGCCGACGGCAGTCGGCGCGAGAACACCGCCGAACACAGCTGGCACCTGGTGATGTTCGCGCTCACGCTGGTCGACCACGCCGCCCCCGGAGTCGATCTGGGCCGGGTTCTCAAGCTCTGTGCCCTCCACGATCTGGTCGAGATCGACGCCGGTGACACCTTCTTTTGGGATACCAAGGGCTACGAGGACAAGGAGGCCCGCGAGCGGGCCGCAGCCAAGCGTCTGTTCGGCATGCTTCCGGCACCGCAGGCTGCCGAGTTCGAGGCCCTTTGGGAGGAGTTTGAAGCGGTACAAACCCCCGAGGCTTTGTATGCCAATGCCGTCGACCGGCTGGCCCCCGTTCTGCTTAACAGCCATTCCGGCGGCCGCAGCTGGCGTGAAAATGGTATCACCGCCGACATGATCCGCGACAAGATGCAGGTGATCGCAAAGGCCTCGCCGGCGTTAGGCCGAGCCCTGGAAACCATGATCGAAACGGCACAGAAACAGGGACTGCTTGGGGGAAACCGACAGGTTTCCCAAGGGGTTGTCCAAGGGACAACCCCATGACGCTGATCACCGTTTTTCTCACACTTTTGCTCATCCTCGACCCGTTTGGCTCCATTCCTTTGTTCCTCAGCCAGCTTAAACATCTGTCCCCGGGTCGAAGGCGCCTCATCATTATCCGCGAGATGCTGATTGCCCTGGTTGTTCTGGCGTTGTTTCTTTGGGTGGGGCAGGGAATGCTGGCCGGACTGCATCTGGACCAGCCTGCGCTTCAGATTTCCGGCGGTGTGATCCTCTTTCTGATTGCCCTGAAAATGATCTTTCCCTCTGACACGCCGAGCCAGGCTTCCGAGGTGCCCGATCGGGAACCGCTTATTGTGCCCCTGGCGATTCCCGCGGTTGCCGGACCCTCTGCCATGGCCTATGTGATTTTGATCAGCACCCAATACCCCGAACGCCGCTGGGAGTGGCTGGTCGGGCTGGGGCTGGCCTGGGTGGTGAGTGTGGCCGTCCTTCTGCTGGCCGACGCGCTGGCAAAATGGCTGGGTGACCGCGTTATTACCGCGATTGAGCGGCTGATGGGTATGATCCTCACCACTTTGGCCGTACAAATGCTGTTGGACGGTCTCCGGCTGGTCCTCCAAACCGGCTCAATAGGGTAGAATGAGCTCATGCAGATCCGAAGTCCCGAACTGTTCGCAAAACTCGAAAAATTGGCCGCCCACTACAAAAACAACGTGGCCTCGGTCCATCTCAAGGCCGAATTTCCCGCCCTCTCGCTCACTCCCCGTGACTGGGACGAGGTGGAGCTGATCACCGCGCGCCAGGAAATCTTCAAACAGCAGGGGTATCACCTCGACGAGCTGTACTCCAAACTCCTGGCCCTGGCCAAGTTTGTCCACCAGGCCCGGCTGCAGCTGGCGCCCCGTCTGCGCACGCTGGTGGCCAACCGGTATACCGGGCGCCCTTCGTCCGAACGTCTGATGGCCGATATGGCCACCGCCAATTTCCTGCCTAACCTGGGGGTCCTTGCCGATATGGTGCTGGACCTGTACAACCTCACCTGCCGTGAAGACGAGGCCCAGAACAAGGGAGTCCGCAAATCCCGGGCCTCGGTACCCGGAGCCAAGGATATCGAAAGACTACTTCAACCTTGAGGGGAGCGTATGAGCCTGATCGAAACCACCAATTCCGCGTATTCCTATCCACTCTTGATCAAGAACCTGTTGTTGGCTCCCCTGGCCAACCGGCCTGATCAAGTCATCACATACAAAGGTGCCCTTCGGTTCACCTACCGCCAGTTCCACGAACGGGTAGCCCGCCTGGCCTCGGCCCTGCTTGGGCTTGGGGTCAAACAGGGCGATGTGGTGGCGGTGATGGATTGGGACAGCCACCGGTACCTCGAGGCGTACTTCGCCATTCCCATGATCGGGGCGGTTCTTCATACCGTGAACATCCGTCTTTCACCCGAGCAGCTGCTGTTCACCATGGACCACGCCGAGGACAAGGTGCTGCTGCTCAACGCCGACTTTTTGCCGTTGATCGAGGCCATCCGAGGTCGGCTGGACACGATCACGCATACGATTCTGCTGACCGACGGTGCGGCTGCCCCAGCCTCGACGGTCAAGTTTGACGGTGAGTACGAGGTCCTGCTGGCCGCCGCTGAACCCCTGAAAGAGTTTCCTGACTTCGATGAGAACACCCGCGCCACCACCTTTTACACCACCGGTACCACGGGTTTGCCCAAGGGGGTGGCCTTCAGTCACCGCCAGCTGGTTTTGCATACTCTGGTTTTTACCGGGTTGCTTTCGGCCAACCCCGCTCAGGGCAATTTCCACCGCGAAGATGTGTATATGCCCATCACGCCCATGTTTCACGTGCACGCCTGGGGCATTCCCTACATCGCCACCTACCTGGGCGTCAAGCAGGTTTATCCCGGCCGCTACATCCCCTCGGTGCTTTCAGCGCTGGTCCGCGACGAAGGGGTCACCTTCAGCCACTGTGTTCCCACCGTTCTTTCGATGATTCTGCGCGACCAGGGTTCGGCTTCGTATGATTTGTCGAAATGGAAGGTGGTCATTGGCGGGTCGGCCCTGCCCAAGGCTCTGGCCAAGGAAGCCCTGGCCAGGGGAATCGACATTTTTGCCGGCTACGGCATGAGCGAGACCTGCCCCGTGCTGGCCGTCAGCCAGCTGACCTCGGCCGACTTGGAGAAAGGCGAGGGGGACCAGATCGATCTGCGGGTGCGGGCCGGCATTCCTTCGGGCATGGTGCATCTGAAAGTGATTGACCCCCAGGGCAACGACCAGCCGTGGGACGAGAAGAGCCCTGGCGAGATTGTCGTGCGGGCCCCCTGGCTGACCCAGGCCTACCTGAAAGACCATACCAACAGCGAAAAACTCTGGGCCGGCGGCTGGCTGCATACCCAGGACGTGGCCGTCCGTTGCGCCGACGGGGCCATCCGCATTACCGATCGCCTGAAGGATGTGATCAAAGTCGCCGGTGAATGGCTGTCTTCGCTCGAGCTTGAGGATTTTCTGGCCTTGCACCCGGCTGTTGCCGAAGTGGCGGTTATCGGCAAGCCCGACGCCCAGTGGGGTGAGGTGCCTTTCGCCCTGGTTGTTTTGAAACCCGGCCAGGAAGCTACTGACAAGACTTTGATCGGCCATCTGAAGGGCTACATCGAAAAGGGCATGGTTCCTCGTGAGGCAACCTTGCTCAAAGTGGTGTTTGGAGCCACCGTTCCCAAAACCTCGGTGGGAAAGACCGACAAGCAAGCCATTCGCAAGCAGCTTCTGGTGTAGCGACCCGACCATGGATCAGCCGGCGAAGACCATCCTGTTAGTGGAAGATGAAAGCATTCTGGCGCTCACCGAGGCTGCCGTTCTAAAAGGCTTCGGCTACCGAGTCCTGACTTCCTCCAGCGGTGAGGAGGCTGTTGACTTCTGCCGGGGCCGCTCCTCGGATATTGACCTGATTTTGATGGACATCGACCTGGGACCGGGTATGGACGGCACCCAAGCTGCCCAGGAAATTCTGGCTCTCTATGATATTCCTGTTGTTTTCTTCTCGTCGCACTCGGAACCGGGTATTGTCGAGAAGACCGAGAAAATCACCTCCTACGGCTATGTGCTCAAAAGCTCCAACTACACCATACTCCACGCTTCCCTGAAAATGGCTTTCAAGCTGCACGAGGCGCACCGGAACCTCAGACTCTCCGAAGACCGGTATTCCAAAGCGTTTCACATCAGTCCGGACTCCATCAACATCAACCGTTTGTCCGATGGTGTTTACCTTGCCGTCAACCAAGGCTTTACCGAAATCCTCGGGTTCACTCAAGAAGATGTGCTGGGAAAGTCTTCCCTCTCTGCCGAGTTGGCCATTTGGGACGATCCGGAAGACCGCAAGCGCCTGGTGGAAGGTTTGCGCTCTAGCGGCGAGGTGCGAAATTTGGTCGCCCGGTTCCGGGCCAAGAACGGATCACACCGTATGGGCATGATGTCCGCCCGAATTTTAGAGTTTGACGGGGTGTCGTGCATCATCTCGATTACCAGGGACATCACAGAGCGGACAAGGATCGAAGAGCTGCTCAAAGCCAGTGAACAGCGTTTTCAAATGATTTTTGACCATTCCGCCGACGCGATTCTGCTTTACGACTCGAACGCCCGTGTCATCAAAGCCAACCGTACAGCCTGCCAGCGTCTCCAGTACTCTGCGGAAGAGTTGTCCACCATGTCTGTTCTTGATTTCCAACCGCCGGAAAACAGGACCGAGATCGAAGGTAAGATCCAGCAGCTGATGACCAACGGCAGCTTGCTGGCCGAGGTCATCAATGTCACTAAGGACGGACGGCGGATTCCCTCCGAGGTCAACTCGCGGGTCATCGATATCCAGGGCGAGAAGATGATTCTCAGCGTGATCCGCGATATTTCGCAACGGAAGAAAGTCGATCATGCCATGAGAGAAGCGGAAAAGCGTGAGTCTGTAGGGCTGTTGGCCGGAGGTGTCGCCCACGATTTCAACAACCTTCTGGCCGGGCTTTCCGGTCATCTCGAGCTGGCCAAACTCAAAATCCAGCAAGACCAGGCGGAAGATGCCCTGAACCGTCTGGAAAAAGCATCGCAGGTTTTTGAGCGGGCCAAAGCTCTGACCGGTCAGCTGATCAGTGTCTCCAAGGGACGGACTTCGGAGCCGGAACTCCGGGCGATGGTACCGCTGCTCAAAGAATGGGCCGAGTTTGCCCTCAGCGGTTCGGACCTGTCCTTGCAGCTTGACCTTGCTGAAGACCTTTGGCCCTGCCGGTGTGACTCCCTGCAAATCGCTCAAGTCATCGATAATCTGCTGATCAATGCGCGCCAGGCTTCGCCTCCGGGGGGTGTCATCACCCTGCAGGCTGAGAATTTCTGGATAAACGGTCCCTTTCTGCGAATCCTCATCACCGACCAGGGACCAGAGATTCCCCCTGAGGTTGTCGGCAGACTTTTTGAGCCGTTTTTCACCACCAAGTCGGCCGGAACCGGCTTGGGGCTGGCAACCTCCCGCTCTATTGTCGAACAGCACGGGGGCACCTTGGCGTTGGAACAGGGGCCCGCCGGAAGAACCACGTTCTGCCTTTCGTTACCGGCGGCACCTGGTGTCGAGACATTGCGTCCCTCCACTCCCGAACCGGAATTTCATGGCAGCGGGACTGCCCTGTTGATGGACGACGAGGAACCCATCCGCGACACTCTGGGAGATCTTCTGGCTACTTTTGGTTTTAAGGTTTGCCGCGCTCGAAACGGCCATGACGCGCTGGCGTTCTTTGAACAAGCACGCCAGGATGGCCAGAGCGTGACTCTGGCGGTGCTCGACCTGGTCATACCCGGAGGCATGGGTGGCCTTGAAACTGTCAGACGGCTCAAGCAGGCGGGGTCAACCGCTGTTCATCTTGCCATCAGCGGGTATTCCGAGGTTTCGACCAGTCTGCAGGCAGAACAGGAGTTTCACGCGCAGCTGGCAAAACCCTTTTCCAGAAAGGACTTGTCCCATACGTTGAGCCAGGTCTTCAAGCAGAACTGCTGATGACCCCGTCAGGGGGGTAGGAGGTAGGCTTATGGATCTGCTTGACGCCGAGCGTCTGAGTTCGGTTCGGTCCCGGGAAGAACTGCGGTTTGAGTTTGTCGATGAACAGGGGTGGGATGCCTCGTGCGGTTATGCGGCCCTGGCGTCGCTGCTGGGGCGCTACCGGGGTGTTTCGGTCAATGAGGAGGCGTTGCTGGGCCGTTCTGTCGCCGGGGGCGGAGAAACGGTGCTCACCGTGTCGCTGGCAGAACTGCTGCGGTTGGCCCGGGGTTTGGGCTTGACCACCACGGCCTGGCGGGCCTCCTTTGACGGGCTGCCCCAGCTCTTGCAGCGGTCCACCCCGTTACTGGTGCATTATGACCGTCCCCAGGGGCACTTTGCCCTGGTGTTGCAGGTCGGTGCCGACGGGGTGGTGACAGCCGACCCGGCGCGGGGCTTGGAACTGCTCACCCGAAACCAGTTTTTGGGACGCTGGTCCGGGGTGGTAGCCGAAATCTCCGACCCCAAAGACCCCCGCCGCAGCGACGCTCTGGTTGAAAATGTGGTTCGCGTGGTGCTGGGGCGTGCCGCGCTGATGGAACGGGCCTTGAGCCACCCCCCCCCGATGCGGTAACTTGAACCCCCATGACCGAACTCGTTCAAGAAATCCACAAGAGACTGACCTTTGCCATCATCAGCCACCCCGACGCCGGCAAAACCACTACCACCGAAAAGCTTCTGCTGTTCGGTGGCGCCATCCACATTGCCGGGGCCGTCAAAAGCAACAAGAACTCCCGGGCCGCCGTTTCCGACTTTATGCAGATGGAAAAGGAACGCGGTATCTCCATCAGTTCCTCGGTGATGGGCTTTCAATACGGCGGACGCTCCATCAACCTGCTCGACACGCCCGGCCACGCTGACTTCAGCGAGGACACCTACCGGGGGCTTTCGGCCGTCGACAGCGCCCTGCTGCTCATCGACTCGGTCAACGGCGTCGAGGAGCGTACCCGCAAGCTGATGGAAGTCTGCCGCATGCGGTCCACCCCCATTGTCACGTTTATCAACAAGCTCGACCGCGAGGGCAAAGACCCCGTCGAACTGCTCGACGAGGTGGAAAAAGAGCTGGTGGTGCAGGTCCGTCCTGTCACCTGGCCCATCGGTCAGGGCCAGGAATTCAAGGGTGTCTACAATCTGCTGGAAAACAACCTGTACCTGTTCAAACCCGGTCAGGTGGAAAAACCCACCGATGTGGTGGCGGTCAAGGATATCAACGACCCGGCTCTCGACCGCGAAGTGGGCGACTACCTGGCCAAAAAACTGCGCGACGACGTCGAGCTGATTTCGTCCATCTACCCTCCCTTTGATCATGATGAATACATGGAAGGCCTGGTCACCCCGGTGTTTTTCGGCTCGGCATTGAACAACTTCGGTGTGAGAGAACTGCTCGACAACCTGGTCAAACTGGCACCCTCTCCCCAGCCCAAGAAGGCCGACGAGCGCATGGTTCAGCCCGAAGAGTCCAAGTTCAGCGGGTTCATCTTCAAAATCCACGCCAACCTCGACCCCAAGCACCGGGACCGGGTGGCCTTTCTGCGCATTTGCTCGGGCCGCTTTGAACGCAACAAACAATACTGGCATGTGCGTGGCGGCAAACCCTACCGCACCGCCAACCCCACGGCGTTCATGGCGCAGAACCGCGACATTATCGACGAGGCCTGGCCCGGCGACATCGTGGGTCTGCACGATACGGGTACCTTCAAAATCGGCGACACTCTCACCGAGGGGGAAGAAATCCACTTTCAGGGAATTCCCAGCTTTGCACCCCAGATTTTCCGCACCATTGCCAACGCCGACCCCATGAAGGACAAGCAGTTCCACAAGGGACTCGACCAGCTGGCGGAAGAAGGTGTGGTGCAGGTGTTCACCAAGCCCCATAACCAGAATGTGCGCGTTCTAGGTGTGGTCGGTCAGCTGCAGATCGAAGTCCTTCAGTACCGGCTCGAGCACGAATACGGCGCTAAGTGCCGCTACGAACCCGTGGAATACACCCTCTGCAACTGGATCACTTCGGACGATGCCAAAATTCTCGATGCCTTTTTAGACCGTTACAGTCACAAAATTCTGATCGACGTGCGGGGGACACATATTTTTATGGCAGAAAATCCTTGGCTTCTGGCCCGCATGAAGGCCGACAACCCTGGCATCCGTTTTTATCCTACCAGTGAAATGGTGGAGAGTAGAGCATGAGTGCTACCATTGTCATCCTGTTGGTTTTGGCCGTCGTTGCCAGCACCGTGACCCTGATTGTCCGGGGCGTTTCCGTCGGCAAGAAGGTGGAGGCTGAAACCCGCGAGCTGCGGCAGGTGCGCCGTTCGGAAGGTCCGGTGCCGGAATTGACCGTTCGTGCCCTGGCCGCGGTGGACCGTCCCGTTTGGGAGCGTCACTGGGCCGTTTACTGCGATTTCTACGGTGAGGAGGTTCCTGCCATCACCACCGAGACCACCTGGTCCCGCATCATGGATGCCGCTTCACCTTTGAAGGGCTGGGGTGCCTATGACGGTTCCGGCAATTTGATCGGTTTCGCCCACACCGTGCTGCATCCGCACACCTGGAGTCCCAAAACCCTCTGTTACCTCGAAGACCTCTTCGTCGCCCAGCCCTTTCGGGGCCGCGATGTCGGCCATGCACTGATCACCTTTTTGTGGCGCAAGGCCGAGCAGGAGGGATGGGGCAGGCTGTATTGGCACACCGAGACCACCAACACGGCGGCCCGACGTCTCTACGACCGCTTCCGGCCCGCCGATGGCTACGTGCGCTATACGTTGACCCTGTGAGGCCCATGGTGCGTTTGATCCTTGCCGCCCTGCTGTTCGCGCTTTCTGCTCCCGGTTTTTCCCTGGCTCCCGGGGACAATTTGGCGGCTTTCTGGAAAGCCAACGCTGTGCGCTACACCGCTTCGAGGGTGCTGGGTCCTGTGGCGGGCTGGCCCGGTTGCGAGACGGCGGTGCTGGCCACCGATGCCGCCTTTTCGCAGCCGCCATTTGTGATGGTGCTGCGAAGTGCCGGTAGGGTGGTGGCGGCTTTCGGAACCGTCGAAGGGAGTGCGGCGCAAGCCACCCTGCTTCTGGATGCCGACGGTGACGGTGTGCTCGATGTGCGCACCAAGAAGAACTTGGTTCCCGGTTGGCTGGCGTTTCAACTGCCCGGAAAACGCGGAGACGGCAAGGCCTTCCGGGCCTTGGCCGACCGAATGTACCGCCAATACGATCAGAACTCCGGTCCGGTTCCGGCGCAGATGGCGCTTTTGGTGGAATCTCTTCGGCAGCGGGCGGCAGACGGGTCCAACGCCGATCGTGACCTTGAGGCTGCCCTGGTCTCGTATCTTGATTTAGCCGCCACCGAACCGGCTCTGGGGGCAGGAACCTTACAAGCACTCTCGCTGGTTTTGAAAGCTCGGGGTGGTGAGTCGGCGTTGATTCCTTTGTTCTGGGGTGAGGCTCTCGGCAGCTTGGGCCGGGTGTCCGAGGCGGGAACCCAGTTTGCAAGGCTGCTTGTCCTCGATCCAAAGTCCACCATCGGCGCCTACAAAAAGGCTGAGACCGAAGGTCCCGCCGGGTTGGCGGCCTTTCGCAAGGCGCACCCCGATTACTGGGCTGTCCGGTAAGTGATCCGCATTCGCAGCGTCGGTACCTGGTCTCGTTCCCGGATCACTCGGTAGTCGAAGGTGCGGCGTTCCTCGGGTGCCGGGCGTTCCTCCCGCTGAACCATGAATTTCTGCCCGCAAAACATTTCTGCCAGAAAATTCACTTCCAGAAATTCGGGTCTCCACCGGCTCAGGAACTCAAAGTCGTGCTGGGTCAGGCACCAGCCTACGGCATTGACATTGTTCACATGTCCGTTGAGATCAAGGTCTTCCCAGTCGGCATGGACACCATGGGTCTGCCTCAGCCCGGCACTGGTCGTAAATTCCGATCCAGGGTTCGGGGCGCTGGGGCTTGCGATCCTTGAGAAGCACCCAGGCAGAAGAGGCCCTGCCTGCCCATCCTTGATCCTCTGTGCCGAACCGGAAGTCCCGCAGGGCAAAAACAGCTTTGGTGGCCCGAGCCCAGGTATCAACGGTCAGGAGGGCGGGCCAGCGGGGCCAGTTGTCAAAACGGACAGACAGGCGGCTGAGCACCCAAAAGACCCCCGCCTGGTAGTTTTCGTGGTAGTCAAATCCTCGGCTATGGGTGTGTTCTCCGGCTTGAATTTGCAGAAAGTTCAACAGAGCCGTCAGGCGTACAAACCCGCTGGCATCGGCATCAGGGTAGTGAAGGGGAAAAGTTTGTCTAAAAACTCCTGGATCAGCAGTGGTGAGAGGCATAGTGCCAGTGTATTCCTGTATTGTTCCTTGCACCAGAGGTGAAAAGCTTCAACTCAGGCGGACAGTGATAGTTCCAGGGGACGCCGGGCTCCAGGCCGGTCCTCCGCCATGGTGTGATACCAATGCCGTCACCAGTTCCCACCCCTCGGAACTTTTCCCCGGTCCGGGAATCCATTCCGCCCACAAACCCCGCGATTCCACCAGGGTCAGCTCAACCATTCCAGGAGCCGGACTGCACAGGGCAAAGGAAAGGGACCACTGTGTCTGAGCTGGTTCACTGCGGGCCAGTCCCGCCAGCAGTTCGTTGACCACCAGCCCGCAGGTGAACGCCTGGTCCGGGTTGAGCGATAAGTCCTCGATATCGAGAAAGACCTCGACCATACTGGTCAGCCCGTGAGCTGACAGCAGGTGGTTGACCAGATTGGCTCCGAAGTTTCTGGCATTCACCAAAACGGCATGTTCGGCATCGTGCATTTCTTCCTGAACCAGGGCCAGCAGATGAATGCGGTTCTGACTGGTCTCCAGGGCTTTTTGTACCTCGGAATTGACACTATGCCCCTGCTGCAGGCTTAACAGCACCTGGATGATCTGCAGATTGTTCTTGACCCGGTGGTGCACTTCGGCAAGCAGCAGGTCCTTTTCCTTCAGCTGCCGGGTCAGCTGGGCAGTCCGTACCTTGATCTGTTCCTCAAGCCGGGTGTGGGACAGTTCCTTTTCTCTCAGCAGGTGAGCCCGCTCTTCCATGCGGGAAAGAAGGGGGGGCAGCAGCTCAAGTCCCGGGAGCG
>JAIFLN010000176.1 GCA_020049045.1 Spirochaetota bacterium
CACCTCCCACCATACCGTACGTCAGCCCGCCCTTGGGGACGGCATCTTCGACAGCCTCGATCATGACTCCTCCTGTGCACCCGGGTGCATGCTGAAAAACATTCTCAGTCCATCTTAAAAAGCTGTCAAGCACTTTCTGCACTCGGGTGCATAAAAAGAACAAGAAAAAAATTGACACAATGGCGGAACGGGTTTAAGGTGTGGACTCGTAGCCACATGGACACGAGTCCACATGGAGGTTTGCCATCGTTTCACGCAAAGATATCGCCGAAAGGGCAGGGGTTTCGTTTGCCGTGGTCTCACGGGTGCTGAACAACTCAGGCTATGTGGCCCAAGAAAAGCGTGAACGGGTTCTTCAGGTGGTGAAAGAGTTGAACTACAAACCGCACCCCGTGGCCGTTTCCCTGAAAAACGCCAAGACTCATCAGATTCTCTACTATGTTCGCGACTTGTCCAACATTTACTACATGGAAATGTACAAGGGAATGGTCGAGTACTCCAGCCAGCGCGGGTACAACTTTCTGATCAGCGGACACTTGGATTTTCAGCAGATCAATTCATTGATGGTGGATGGTGTGCTGCTTCCGACCGAGTCGTACACCACGCAGGAGAACCTTGACCAGATTCGGGTTCCCGTGCTGGCCGCCGCGTACAAGAGTCCCGTGAACCCTTCTGTTCCGCATGTGGATGCCGATGTTGAAACAGCAATGACCCAGGCTGTAGCCCATCTCAAAGCTTTGGGGCACTCGCGCATCGCCTACCTTTCCATGAACCGTTGCTGGGTGAATGACCCCAGGCAGAAGTGCTTTTTCCGGTCGACGGTCGATTTTTGGGGACCGGGTGAACTAGCTCCCATGTTTGGTCCCGAATATGAGGCTGAGCCTGACTATGACGTCAACTATTATGAAGTCGGGATTTTGTGTGCCAGGCAGTTTCTCGAAAGTACCTGCGGAGCCACTGCCGTGGTCTGTTTCAACGACGATATGGCCATCGGGTTTATGGGGCATCTCCAGGGTTTGGGTGTCCGCATTCCTGCCGACCTCTCCGTGATCGGTATCGATGGCCATTTTGGCGGGCAATACTGTTTTCCTCCGTTGACTACCGTATCGATTGAACCTCACCGGCATGGAGTCGAGTGCGCCCGGGGTCTGATCGACTTGATCGAGGGGCGGGAGTCTCAGGCTTTGGGGGTGGTACCCTGTCGGCTGATTGTCCGGCAGAGTACTGCCGCCCTTTGAGAGTTTTTATTTAAGCAATGTGGACTCGAGTCCACAACCGACAGCCCGTTGGGTTGTCTGCAAAAGTTTGGTATTGAGGAGCGAAACATGAAGAAACTGGTTTTTCTTCGGGCATTCCTGATCCTGGCATCCTTGGTGGTTGCCACGAGCCTGTCCTTTGGGGCAGAGACAATCCAGGTGGCCGGATGGCCGGCAGCCGACAAGGCATTTGCGGCGATTATCCCTGAATTCAACAAGAAGTACCCCGACATCACTGTCAACGTCACGATGATGCAAACGGCTGACCACCACAACATGCTGGCTACTGCAATGGCCGCCGGAACCGGGGCCCCCGATGTCGCGATGATTGAACAAGGTTTTATCGGCCGCTACAAGGATTCTACCGGCTTCGAGAACCTTCTTGCTGCCCCCTACAACATCGGGTCGATGAAGAACGACTTCGTAAAGTACAAGTGGGATTTGGCGACGTCGGTCGACGGCAAGAGGATTGTCGGTATGGTTTGGGACATGGGTCCCGCCACGGTCTTCTATCGCAAGGACGTTTTCAAGTCGGTCGGCCTGCCCAGCGAGCCTGCCGAAGTCGAAAAATTGATGGCAACCTGGGACGGTGTTTTGAAGGCCGCCAAGGCCGTACACATTCCCAACCAGCGCTGGTTGCTGCCCAACGCGTACTACCTCTACACCTGGAATTACATGAACCGCGACTACTACAACGAGAAGCTCGAGCTCAACCTGGATAAGCCCGGCACCAAAGAAGCTCTCGAGGCGGCCGTGACCATGCGTAAGAATGGTTGGGACGCTAAGCTGCAGGACCAGTGGAACAACGAGACCTACGCGGGTCTGGCCAGCGGCAACATCGCTATGGTCGCCGCCGGTAGCTGGTACGGTGGATTCCTCAAGGGTTGGATCGCGCCTAAAACTTCGGGCCTCTGGGGCGTGATTCGTCTGCCTGCCAAGATCGCTGATTCGAACTGGGGCGGCTCGTACCTGGGCATCCCCAGCCAGAGCAAGCACAAGGACGCCGCTTGGAAGTTTGTGCAGTTCGCCCTGGCCACCAAGGAAGCCCAGAACGGCATGTTCGCCGCCGTTGACTACTTCCCCGGCTACATCCCCTCGTGGGGCGACAAGATGTACAACGAAGGTGACCCTTTCTTCGGAGGTCAGAAGGCCAGGGCTCTCTGGGTCAGTATTTCCAAAAACATCAAACCGTCGTTCTCGACGCTGATGGACAACACGACCGAGGCTACTCTGAACTCGACGGTGAACACCGGCATCAACCAGGGCCTGCCCGCCGCTGAGATCATCGCCAAAACCAAGAAGGCCATCCTCGAAGCTACTATCGACGACCGAGACGCCATGATTGAGATCATGAAAGCCGCCGGCAAGTGGAAGAACTGATCGTTTGAAAAAGGAGGCCCCAATGACAAGGGTCAAAACACTTGGACTTTGGGGCCTTCTTTATCGCCACCGGGTCGCCTACACGTATATTGCGCCGTTCTACGTCCTTTTCGCGGTCTTTGGCTTGTTTCCTATCGTGGCCGGTCTGGCCATCAGTTTCTTCGCGTGGAACGGTCTTGACCCGATGCGTTTTGTCGGTATGCAGAACTACCTCCGCCTGCTGGGTGACGGGATGTTCTGGAAGTCGATGGGCAACACCGCCTTCATCGGACTCATCGCCCACATTTTCATCCTGGGGGGCGGGCTGGTTTTGGCCTACATCCTCAACAGCAACCTGGTCAAGTTCCAGAATGGGTTCAAGACTGTCTATTTCCTCCCCATGGTGACTAGCTCGGTCGCCTCGGCCATCGTCTTCAAGACTCTGTTTGGCCTGAACAACGGTCTCATCAACGTCGCGATCAAGTCCCTGGGGTTCGAAGGCATCGACTGGTGGGGTGGTAACGGTGACTTTGTGAAGGTCGCCGTCATTGTCATGTTTAGCTGGCAGTGGATTGGCTGGAACATGGTCATCTACTTGGCCGGCATGCAGGCCATCAGCAAGGACATCTATGAGGCCGCCGAGATCGACGGAGCCAATCACACCCAAGTGTTCTTCCGTATTACGGTGCCCCTACTCAAGCCCATCATCCTGTTCACCTTGATCCAATCCACCATCGGCACCCTGAACCTCTTCACCGAGCCGTACATTCTCACCGGCGGTGCCAGCCTCTTGGGTGGCACCGACAACCAGGCTATGACGGCCATGATGTACCTGCTCAACAAGGCACCCTATGGCAACAACCTCTACGGCTATGCCTCGGCTGTGGCTTACGTCATCTCAGCCATCATCATCATCGTCTCGCTCATCAACATGAAAGTCTTCGACCGCGACGAGACCGCAGCCTCGCCAGCGAGGAGAAAGAAATGATCCTAAAAAAAACCTTCCTCTATCTGGTCCTGTTGGCCATCGTGGGCCTCATGCTGCTCCCATTCTACTGGATGCTCGTGCTTTCGACCCAGCCAACAACGGCCATCTTCCAGTACCCGCCACCTCTCTGGTTTGGCGACCACCTCGTAGCGAACTTCGCTGCCGTGGGGCAGGCTGTGAACTTCGTCCAGGCGTTTACGAACAGCCTTATCGTCACTGTGCTCTACACCGTTCTGGTGCTGCTCTTCTGCTCGATGGGTGGCTATGCCTTCGCCATGTACGACTTTCCCGGCCGCGAAAAGCTGTTCACAATTCTGCTGGTCACCATGATGATTCCATGGACGGCAGGCATCATCCCTTGGTTTTTTATGATGAGCAAGTTCGGGTGGATCAACAACTTCTTGGCCCTCATAATCCCCGGGGCGGCGAACGCCTTCGGCATCTTCTGGATGCGCCAATACTGCAAGCAGAACATTCCGGCATCGCTCATCGACGCCGCCAAGATCGACGGCCTCAGCGAATGGCTGATCTTCTTCCGCATCGTCGCGCCCATCTTGGCGTCGGGGTTTGCCGCCCTGGCCATCATGATGGTGGTGGGGCAGTGGAACAACTTCATGCAGCCCCTGCTGATCTTGCGCGACAACTCGCTTCACACCTTGCCGCTCATGCTCAAGTACATGCTCGGCGACCCGGCCCGGGGCACGGATATGGGGGCCCTGATGCTCGCCAGCACCCTGGTCGTCCTGCCCTTGCTCGTCGCGTTCCTTTCCGCATCACACTACTTTATGTCTGGTCTCACCGCTGGTGCCGTGAAAGAATGAGGTCGTCTCGGAACGACTTTAAAAATAGGAGATTTCTTGTGAACTTTCAATTTGGTGTGGACTACTATCCGGAACACTGGCCCGAAGATCGCTGGGAGACCGATGCCCGGCTGATGGCGGAAATGGGGCTGAAGGTGGTCCGGCTGGCCGAATTTGCCTGGGCGAAATTGGAACCTGCCGACGGCAGATTTGAGTTTGCCTGGCTGGACAGGGCGTTGGCCGTTTTGGATCGACGGGGGCTCAAGGTCGTGCTGGGCACCCCGACGGCCTGCCCTCCCGCCTGGTTGATCGAGGCGCATCCCGACATTCTTCCTGTCGATTCCCAGGGGCGGGTGAGGGGTTTTGGCGGACGGCATCACGACTGTCAGTCCAACCCTGTTTACCGGCGGTACTCCGAGCGCCTCGTACGGGCCATGGCAGACCACTGGGGAAAGGACGCACGGGTGGTTGGCTGGCAGACCGACAATGAGTTGGGCAACAGCCATGATGACCTATGCCATTGCGGGCACTGCCGGGCAGCTTTCCAGGCTTGGCTGGCCAGGCGCTATGGCGATGTCGCCCGATTGAACACCAGCTGGGGGACGGTTTTCTGGAGCCAAACCTACAGTTCTTTTTCCCAGATTCCTACCCCGACCCTGACGCCGGTCAACACCCACAGTCCTTCCCTTCTTCTGGACTGGAAGCGGTTCCATTCCGATCTGATCGTTGATTTTCAGCGGGCTCAGATTGAGGTGCTCAGACCCCTTACCCCGGGCCAGTTCATCACCCACAACTGCATGGGTTTTGCTAATACCGTGGATTACTTTGACCTGGCCCGCGAGCTTGATTTTGTCAGCCACGATCAGTACCCGGTGGGGTTCTGGGAGGTACCGCCGGGACGTTCTGCCGCAGACCTGGCGGCGGCACTTGACTTGATGGCCGGGTTGAAGCGCCGGTCGTTCTGGATTATGGAACAGCAGTCCGGCCCCACGGGTTGGCAAATTCTGGCCAAAACACCCCGACCAGGACAGCTGGCACTCTGGACCGCTCAATCGGTGGCTCATGGGGCCGACACCGTGGTGTTTTTCCGGTGGCGGAGCTGTACGGTGGGCACGGAACAGTACTGGCATGGCATTTTGCCCCATAACGGGGTTCCCGGCCGGCGCTATGCCGAGCTCAAGGGGTTGATCGGGGGGCTGGGGCCCCTCATGCCGCGCTTCGAAGGGGCCCTCTCCGGGGCTGAAGTCGCCATCGTGCACTCCTACGACCAGAACTGGGCCTTCGAGATCCAACCGCACCACCCCGACCTGGATTACCAGAAGTACCTTCTGGCAGTCTACCGGGCCTTTCACGGGCGTCAAATTCCTGTGGATCTTGTTTCGGACGCCGACGACCTGCGGGGGTACAAACTGGTGGTTGCTCCCCTGGCGTTTCTCGAACTTCCTGGGGTTGTACAGCGTCTCAAGGAGTTTGTCGGAGAGGGTGGGCACCTGGTTCTGACCATGCGCACCGGGGTCAAGGATCAAGCCAATGTCTGTCAAACTTCAGCCCCTCTTCCCGGACCCTACGCCGATCTGTTGGGCCTCGAGGTTTTGGACTACGACTGCCTTCGCGATGGTCCGGTTCCTGTTGAGTTTGACGGGCAAAAACACCAGGGCAGCCTCTGGTGGGATGTGGTGACTCCGAAGGGGGCCCAAGTTGTGGCCTGGGCTGACGGGGGGGATCACAAGAGTGAACCAGCCGTCACCCGGAATGGGGTGGGCAAGGGGACGGCTTGGTATGTGGGTACTCAGCCCGATGCCGGTCTGTGGGCGGCTTTGGCCGGTTTATGGGCAGCTCAAGCTGCCGTTGAACCGGTGGCAATCGCCCAGGCCGGGGTGGAACTGGTGCGGCGGCGTACCGCTGAGGGCGACTTTGTCTTCGTGCTGAATCACACGGCCGAAGCCGTGGCCTTCGAGCCCAAGGCGGCCTGGCACCTTGTCCTAGGGGAGGCCTTGATGCCACCCTGGGGTTTCAGTGTCTACGAAACGCGGAAAAGGGGAGTTCAATGATGGGTGTCTTTCAGGGTTTTCACACCAAGCCCGACTATGAAAACCAGCACGTCACGCAGATCAACCGGTACCGGGCCCATTCTCCCTGGAAAACCGAACCGGGAAACCCTCACCGTGTGTGCCTTGACGGGGAGTGGGACTTTCAGCTGCTCCCCCGGCCCGGGGTTGCGGCAGATCATGCCTGGACTTCAATTCCCGTCCCCTCCTGCTGGGAGCTGCAGGGCTTTGACAAGCCCGTGTACACCAACGTGTTGTACCCCTTGCCGGACCAGCCCGGGGTGCCGTACTTGGTGGAGCCCCGCGCGGGACAGGCCTCGCCGGTGATAGATCGGTACAACCCGCCTTTCATCCCCAAAGACAACCCCACCGGTGTGTATCAGCGTACGTTCGAGTGGTCTGAGGCCTCGGACGGCCGCTTGGGTTTTCTGCAGTTCGACGGGGTTGAACAAGCCTTTTACCTGTGGGTGAATGGTAGTCCCGTGGGCTACTCCCAGGACAGCAAGCTGCCGGCCAGTTTTGATGTCACGCCTTTTTTGAAGGTTGGGACCAATCAGCTGACGGTGGCCGTGTTGAGGTTTTCCGACGCTCTTTGGCTGGAAGACCAAGACTATTTCCATCTTTCCGGTATCTTCCGTTCGGTCTATCTCGTCACCAAACCGCAGCTCCATCTGGCCGACTTTCGGGCTGATGGAACCTGGAACAACGGTGAGGGCACCTTCCAGGCTTGGGCCTTGGTCAACCGGGTAGCAGGGTTTGCCGATGCCACCATTCGGGTGGAGCTCTTTGACCCCCAAGGGCAGTCTGTGGCCAGGGCTGAGAAAGGCCCGGCGACAGTAACCCCCATTTTTGGCATGGGAACCAGCCAGTTCCACCGAGGGCCCCGGCCTCACAGTGAGCGCTGCGACTTTGATTTCCGCCTTCCCGCTTCTGCGTGGGATCCCGACCACCCGGTTCTCTACCGGGTTGAGTTCACGCTCTGGAATGCCCAGGGCAGACTTTTGGACAGCGAAAGTTGCCGAGTGGGATTCCGCACCGTAGAAATTCGGGATGCTGTCATCCTCCTCAATGGAAAGAGGGTGGTATTCCGGGGCGTCAACCGGCATGAGCATGCCTTTGAGACCGGCAGAAGCGTCAGCCGCGAACACATGGAACGCGAAATCCGTTTGATGAAGTCGTTGAACTTCAACGCGGTGCGCACCAGCCACTATCCCGACGACCCGTATTGGTATGAGCTGTGCGACCAATGGGGCCTGCTGGTGGTCTGCGAAACCAACTTGGAGACCCACGGTGTGGCCGGCAGGATTACCAACGACCCGGAGTGGGCCGAGGCAATGCTCGAGCGGGCCCGCCGGATGGTCGTCACCCATAAGAATCACCCCTGCATTGTTTCCTGGTCGCTGGGCAACGAGTCGGGGTATGGTCCAAACCATGCCGCCATGGCCAACTGGATCCGGCAGTACGATGGCACCCGGATTGTCCAGTACGAAAACAACGATCCGGGACCGCTGGGAAGTGATATCAAGTGCGCCATGTATCCTAAGATGGAACTGCTGCTCGATATGATCGCCGACAATCGGGACAGACGCCCCATTGTTCTGGTGGAATACGCCTATCAGATTGCCAACTCCGGGGGAAATCTCCTTGCGTTTCATGACCTGACCGAGCGCTTCGAGGTGTTTCAGGGCGGGTTTGTCTGGGATTGGCAGGACAAGTGTCTGCCGGCACAAACCGCCGACGGGACCACGTTTTTCGGCATCGGCGGCGATTGGGGCGAAGCCGTGGTCGACACCCAGGTTCCGCTCTATATGTGCGCCAACGGTGTGGTGTTTCCCGACCTGCGGCTCAAACCTGTCGCTCTCGAGCTCAAGCATGTGCAAAGCCCCTTCTGGATTGTCCCGGTCAATATCGCCCAGGGGGAATTCCTGGTGCAGAACCGAAGCTTCAGTCTTAGCTTCAACGAGGTGGTGATCGAGCAGACCCTGCGCCTCGATGGAGTTCCCGGCAAACCTGTCAGAGTGGAACTTCAGCCGGCCGGAGGGCTTCTTCTAGGGCTGTTGGAACTGCCCGCAGGCCGGGAGGTTCACCTTGACCTCCGCCTTGTTTCCTCCGACGGTCTGCACGAATGGGCTGTCTTTCAGTGGCAGCTCCAAGGAGCGGTCAGCTCGGTGTCCGCCAGGGGAGCCCCTGGTCCTGCCGTGTCGGTGCGGGAAGACGCCGGTAGTCTTGTGGTGGAAGGCGGGGTCTTCACCGCGAGGTTCAATGACCAAAGACTGCTCACCGAATACCAGTACCAAGGAGTTTCTTACCTGGTCGGGGGTGGCCGGGAGCGCTTTGTCCGGGGGCGTACCGGACTGCAGCTGGAAGGGCGCTGGTGGGGAGATACCCAGGCTGTTTGGTCGGCCCAGCGGGTCGAAGCGCCAAACCGGGAACTGGTGGATTGCCAGGTTCTCAAAGCCGCCTCGGGAGCCGTCCGTATCGAAGTGACAACAAGTTACGGCAGGCCTTCCGGTCTGCTCACCAGGACCGCCTGGATTTTCAGGCCAGGCGCTTCCTTCGAGGTGGAGGTTCTGTTTGAGCCGTCAGCCTCCTGGGGCCACCTCGCCCGGCTGGGTTTGGAATTCGTCCTGCCTTCTGGGTTTGAAGCCCTGGAATGGCTGGGTCGGGGGCCCGGTGAAAGCTGGGTCGACCGCCAGGAAGCCAGCCCCGTCGGCCGGTATCGCTGCAACGTTGAAGAGACTCATGTCCCCTTTATCCCCGTCAGCGCCAACGGCAACCACAACGAAACCCGCTGGCTCATCCTGCAGGACGGGACGGGCCATAGCCTCAAGGTCAGCGGATCCCTGTTCTCGTTCGAGGCGCACCACAACCCCGTCGAGGATTACTGGGCGGCGGTTCACGACCATGAGCTGGTCAGAAAGCCCCAGACGTGGCTGGTCCTAGGGGCCATGGCCGGCATCGGGGGCGACATGGCCTGGTCGACGGAATTGGCAGAACGCCACAAACTTCTTTCCCAGCCCCGGGGCTTTCGCTGGCGGTTCACCCTGGACTGATCTGCCTGTTGTGATAGAATCGGGCCATGATCACCATTGAAAATGATTTTCTGAGGGCCTCGTTCCTCACCAAGGGTGCCGAATGCCGGTCGCTGGTAGAAAAAGTTCATGGCCGCGAGTTCCTGTGGCAGGCCGATCCCGCCTATTGGGGCAAGACCTCGCCGGTTCTGTTTCCGATTGTGGGTCTGCTCAAAGACGGGCAGTACGAATACCAAGGTAAAACCTACAAGCTTCCGCGGCATGGTTTGGCCAGGGACCGGGAATTCCGCATTAAGGAACAGGAATCTTGGCGCATCGTGTTTGTTCAGGATTCTGATGAAGAGTCCAAAAAGGTGTACCCCTTTGACTACACCCTGGAAATTGAGTACCGGCTCTGGAAGAGGGTTTTTCAGACGACGTACCGGGTGATCAATCCCGGTACCCAGGACCTGCTGTTCAGCATCGGTGCCCACCCTGCGTTCAATATGCCCTTCTTCGGTGAAGGAAGGTTCGAGGACGGGTTTGTGGACTTTGAACTCAAGGAACCCCTGGAGCGGTGGCTTTTAGACGCCAACGGTCTGCTTTCGGGGGAATCCAGACCTCTGCCTTCCATCGGGCGTTCGCTGGTGACCACGAGATCTTTGTTTGTCGACGATGCTGTCATTCTGAAGAACCTCAAGTCGAGCCGGGTTACCCTTCGTCACCGGGAATCAGGAATGTCGCTGAGCCTGGAGTTTCCCGGGTTTCCGTACTTCGGCATTTGGTCGCCTGGGGAAGCCCCCTTTGTTTGCCTGGAACCCTGGTGCGGGGTGACTGACTCGGTCAGCTCGTCAGGAAAACTGGAAGAAAAGGAAGGCATCAACCGGCTGGCCCCCGGGGATAGTTTCACCCGGAGCTTTGCGATGACGGTGGAGGGGTAAGAGAGGCTCCGACTTTGGAAATCAGCTCATCGAGGGTGAACGGTTTTTGAAGAAAGTTCACCCCCGAAGTCAGCACACCTTGATCGGCAAGAACATCACCCGAATACCCCGAGATATACAACACCTTAAGGTGCGGTAGCCGGTGAGTAAGTTCCTCTGCCAGCACTCGGCCATTTTTTCCAGGCAGCATGACATCGGTCACCAAGAGATCGTATTCGGTCTGGGTCTGTTGTTGCTGTGCGAGCGCTGCTTCTGCGGAGCCTGCTTCGTTAACCTGATGGCCCAGGGAGGTCAGGGCAAAGCCCAGAAATTCTAGAATCTCCGGTTCGTCTTCGACCACTAAAATCTTTTTGGGAGCCATGGGACAGGGTTCTGCATCGGTTACCTTTTGGTCTTGGAACGAAGGTCCGTCAAAGGCAGGAAAAGCAATCGTGACCGTGGTTCCTTTGCCGACATGGCTCTCGACCTGGATGGTCCCTTTATTTTGGTAGACAATTCCTTGCACCGTCGCCAGACCCAGTCCCGTGCCGTGGCCCATGGTCTTGGTGGTGAAGAAGGGTTCGAAAATCTTTCCCAACGTAGCTTCGTCCATACCGCTTCCGTTGTCTTTCACTGTCAAAACCACTTGTTTTTTTTCTGTCAGGTTTGCGGTCGAAATCAAGAGTCTGCCGGTTCCGTTCATGGCATCCCGGGCGTTGGTACAGAGGTTGGAGACCACCTGCGCTACTTGGCTTGGATCCATCAACAAGGGAAAAAGATCGGGAGCCTGGAGAAAATCAAAATGAACTCTTGAGCCCAGGAGCAACCGGATGGTCGGCAGCAAATCGGTCAGTACCGCATTGAGATTGACGACCTGGGGGACAACGACTTGCTTGCGGGCGTAGGTCAGCAGTTGCCGGGTGATATGGGCCGACCGTCTGGCGGCCCCTTCAATCTGCAACAGATCGTGCTGCAAAGCCGCTGAAAGTTCCTGCCGCGTCTTGGCCATCTCGAGACGGCCAAAGATGACACCCAGAAGGTTGTTGAAATCGTGGGCGATTCCTCCGGCCAAGAGACCGATAGCCTCGACTTTCCGCGCCTGGACCAGCTGATCTTCCAGTTGCCTGGTCTTGGTCACGTCGCGGAAAATAGAGCCGAAAAGGATCTCGTCCTTCAAGTTCAGCGGATACACCGTAAACTCGATAAAGGCGTTGGAACCGTCGCTCTTTTCGATAGGCTGTTCATGGGTCTGTGTGGGGGCACCGTTCTTGAGCGCTAGCAGAAAGCCGCGGTTGAACGTCTCAAGGGCTTTTTGGCTCTTCACGGTCCGCATCGAGGCAGGCGCCAGCATAAACTGCGCATCCCAGAGAAACTGACCGACAACGGTTGTACGCGGGTAGCCTGTGATGGTCTCCATCGAGGCATTCCAGACCAGAATCCGGCCGCTTTGGTCAGCAATCAGAATGCCGTCAGCAGCGGCTTCGACAACGCCTTTGAACCGCTCTTCACTGGCTTGCAGCAGCTTTTCGGTCTCAACCTCACGGGTGATATCGGTCAGGGTGCTGCGGATCACGGCGGTATTGGCGGCTTTCCCCAGGTTGCTCTCAATTTTGAAGTGCAGAATTTTCCGGTTGACGACAAGCTGCAACTGGCAGGCTTCGGTGGGGTTGCCTTTAAGGACCGACCGGGCGTGGAAGTAGAAGACGTCCTGGCTGGAAGGGCTGAGAAAGTTGGTGAACGGCGTTTGGGAAAGGGTAACCCTGTCGAGGCCCAGGGCCTTTCGAAAGGCGAAGTTGCCCAAAACAATACGGCTTTCACTATCAAAGCTGGCATAGGCTATCGGAGCGTTTTCGTACAGATCGTTCCAGTGGGACTTGGTAATTTCCAGTTCCTCGGTGATCCTTCGCAGCTCTTCATTCTGGTATTCCAGTTCCTGATGATAAATGTTGAACTTCTCGAACAGTTCTTCGACATCGTCACCCACCGCGGGAAGACCGCTTTCACGCTGAGCCAGCACCTGGGCAATGGCCTGCTTGAGTTGTTCGGGGGTGAGGACAGTGCCCTTAGTCATCGCAAAGATCCTCCTTCATGCGGATCACCGTTCCCACGAGTTTCAGCGGCTTGCCCGAGGAGTCCCGTTCCGACACAGTACCCCGATCGTAATACAGGGCATACGAACCCTCTTTGCGCCGGATGCGGTATGAGACTTCCCAGAGAGGGGTCTGGCCCTTCAAATGGTCGCTCATCGCGTTCATGGTTTTCTGGTAGTCTTCGGGGTGAATCAAGGCACAAATTCCGTCGACCGTGGTAGGAAACTCCTCAACGGTGTAGCCGATCATGGTGGCTTTCAACGGATCGAAAATCACCTCTCCGGTGCGGTAGTCCCACTCCCACCAGGCCATTTGCCCCAAGCGCAAGGCTGCTTCCAGCCGGTTGCGGGTCAGGGTCGTTCTCAGCTGTTCCTGTTTGAGGGTTGTGATATCGACGAAGGTGATGAGGATCCCTTCCACCGCATTGAACCCGGTGCGGTAGGGGCGGATACAGGCCAGATAGGTTTTCCCATCGATTCCTTTCACCTCGCGGTCGAACGAGCTCAGAGAGTCGGCGACCGAATGGATGTCGCGAAGCATTTCGGGGTAGGTCGGAAGGGCCGACAAGTGTTCCAGCGGGCGGCCCAGATCGGTGGGAACAATGCGGGTGATCTCGCTGACCTTCGGGGTGATCTTTCGGATGCACAGATTGCGGTCGAGGTACAGAGCGCCAATCTCGGTATTGCGCAGCAGATTGATCTCGTCGTTGTTCAGGTTGGTCAGCTCTTCGATCTTGTTCTGAAACTCCGAATTGACGGTATACAACTCTTCATTCACTGACTGCAGTTCCTCATTCGTGCTCTGCAATTCCTCGTTGCTGGCAATCAGCTCCTCGTTGCTCGATTGCAGCTCTTCATTGGAGGTTTCCAGTTCTTCGACCGTGGCCTGAAGGCTTTCACGGGTAAACTGCAACTCGCGTTCCAGGTCGGTCACCCTGCCCAGATAGAGTTCATTGACCTCCTGCGGCTTGGTGTCGTCTGCCAAGCGGCCCACTTCCAAAGACGTTCGGAAGCACAGAAGGTAGAAAGTTGTCCGGTCATTGGACAGCACATGGCCTTGAAGACTCAGAAGCTCGCCCTCAAAGCCCTTGATGCCTACCAGGTTTTCCAGCTGAAAGCTCTCAGCACTCTTTTTCAGCTTCCTAAGGAGCGATGCAACCAGCAAGCCCAGTTCATGCGGCAACAGATCGTAAAGATTCTGCGAAAAGCGGCCCGTGGGAATCTTGAGGTAACGGCTCATGTCGTTGATTGTCTGCATGACCTGGTCGTTGGCGTCGACCACAACGGAAGGGGGAAGGTAAATCGAGAGCACCTGGCTCATCATGCGGTCCCAGCGGGCCGTTTCTTTTTGTCGGGAGGCTGACATTCGGGTTTCAGGGTCATCCGAGGTTGTCGGAACGATAGGGTAGGCCCGTTCGAGCGGCACTTGGAACCCGGAGCGGTGGCGGTAGATTTTCCACTTGGAGTCGAGGGTTTCAAAGCCATCCCCCATGTCGCCTAGACTTTCGGAACTTCCCATAAACAAGAAACCTTCCGGTGCGAGGCTGTGATAGAAGTTTCCCAGAAGCCGTCCCTGCAGCTCGGGTTTGAAATAGATGAAAAGGTTTCGGCACACCAGCAGGTCCAACTTGGAGAAGGGGGGATCCTTGAGCAGGTTGTGTGAGGCGAAGACCACCATTTTTCGGACATTTTCGGCAACCTGGTAGCCGTTCTCCCGCTTGTGGAAATAGCGGGCCAGATGATGATGGTCGACGTCAGCAACCACGCTGTCGGAATAGAACCCGCGGCCGGCCACATCAAGAGCGTGTCGGTCGACGTCGGTGGCAAAGATGGTGACCTCGCATTCCAGTTTGTGCTGTTCGAGGTACGACAGGACGAGAATGGCCAGCGAATAGACTTCTTCACCGGTGGAACAGCCCGCCGACCAGATTCTCAGGTGCTTTTTGTGGGCCAGCAACGGAAAAACTTTGGCCTGCAAGGCTTCAAACGCCTCGGTATCGCGAAAGAAACGGGTGACTCCGATGAGCATTTCGCGAAACAAGCTGTCTTTTTCCTTGTCCGATTCATTAAGGTACACCAGGTACTCATCAAGGGTATCGAAGCGGTTGATGCTGACGCGCCGTTCCAGCCGGCGGATGACAGTGTTTTCTTTGTAATACGAAAAGTCGATGCCACTGAAATCCCTCAAGATGAGTGTGATTTTTGTCAGCGGATCGAAGTTTTTGCCCAGAGCCTTTTCCAGACTGGTGCCCTTCTGCACAAAAGGATGGTGGACGTAGGTGACCAGGGCCTCGGGCATCTGGGCGGGAGGAAGGATATAGTCAACCAGTCCTGTAGAAATGGACGAACGGGGCATGCCGTCAAATTTGGCGCTGGTCTCGTCTTGAACCATCATCATGCCGCCGGCTTCCTTGATGGCCCTGGTACCGAGCGTTCCGTCGCTCCCGGTGCCGGAAAGAATGATGCCGATGGCGTTTTTACCCTTTTCTGCCGCCAGTGAGGTGAAGAAAATGTCTACCGGAAGGTGCAGGCCCCGCTTGAGACTTTGGTCCTGCAAAATCAGTGTGTTGTGGAAAATGGAAAGGTCTTTGCGGGGGGGAATCAAAAAAATGGTGTCGGGCTCCAGGGGCATGGAGTCTTCGATCACTTGGATCTTCAGCTTGGTTTGACGCGCCAGCAACTCGTCCATCAGGCTTTTGTAATCGGGAGACAAATGCTGGATAACAACAAAGGCCAGTCCCGTATCGAGCGGGACCGCCTTGAAAAATTCCTGAAGGGCCTCAAGCCCTCCGGCCGAGGCACCAATGCCTACGACCAGGAGGTCTTCCGGTGGGGTCACACCCTTTTTCTTACTTGTCCTGGCCATGGCCATCCTATTTCTTGAGAGTACGATACCCCATCATACCAAGACCGATTTTCTCGTAGAAGGGGGCTGCGACTCCGGTGCGGATTTTTCTGAGGAAATACTTCTCAAAAATAATCTTGCCCCAGTGCAACATCAAGCCCTTTTTGGCAATGGTCACGTTTCGGGGAGGAATTTGCGGAATGGCGATGAAGCCCATGCTGTTGCCGTCGCCGGTGTCGGCCACGCACAGGGCGTTCCATTCGGGTACCTTGTCGGGCTTGCCGCCATCCAGCTGTGCCCGGATATTGTGAGCAGCTGCCACCGCCATGGCTTCAATCATGATTCCGGTTTTCGGTATGCCCGTCGGAACAGGAGTTGGTTCCTTGGGAGCAATGGCCACACACACTCCTACACCATAGATATTCGGGAACGCGGGATTCTGCTGCTTGTCATTGATGAGGATGAAACCCCGGGGATTGGTCAGGCCTTCGATGCCCCGCACCGCATCAACTCCGGTAAAGGCGGGAAGAACCATGCTGATCTTGAACGGCAGTTCGTGAACTTTTTTGTCCTTTCCTTCCTCATCGCATTCCATCACAGTCATCTTTCCGTCTTCGACCTTCTGGATTTTGGCATTGCAGATCCAGCGGACAGTGCGGTCGCGTAGCATGCCTTCCATCATGCCCTTGGAATCGCCGACACCACCCAAACCCAGATGGCCGATGTAGGGTTCGCTGGTCACGTAGGTGATGGGAACTTTGTCGCGCATTTTGCGGCGTCGCAAGTCTGTATCCGCTTGGAGCAAGTACTCGTAGGCCGGACCAAAGCAGCTGGCACCCTGCGCGGCACCGACAATCATAGGGCCAGGGGCTTCACAGAACTTTTCCCAAGCCTCGAAGGTTTCGGCGGCGTGGTCGACATGGCAGACCGACTTGGTGAAGCCTCCATGGGGGCCAAGACCGGGGATTTCGTCGAAGGCCAGCCGTGGTCCGGTAGCAAGGATCAGGTAGTCGTAGTTGACCGAAGTGCCATCCTTCATTTCGAGGCGGTTTTCTTTGGGATGAACCTTGGCTACCGCCTGCTGCACAAAGGTGATTTTTCGTTTCTTGAACATAGGAGCGAGGGCCACTTTGATCTGATCGGGCTTGCGCCAGCCAAAACCTACCCAGGGATTGGAAGGGGTGAAATGGAATGTCGGATAGTCAGAAATCACCATCACCTCGTCTTCTTTCCGAGCGTGATGTTTCATTTCCAAAGCTGCAGGAACGCCTCCGACCCCGGCGCCGATGATAACGATACGTGCCATGTCTCTTGTCTCCTTATGCTTAGACTAATGCCAATGTACAGCGTTAACAAGGTTAATTGTTAACGCTGTTAAAGGTTAACCCAGTTCAGCGGTTCCCGCCATTGCCACCACCATTTCCACCGCCATTGCCACCACCACCTCCGCCACCGTTTTTAAAGGCTCTGAGATGATTCTCGGAACCTCTTTTCAGCTCTTCGAAAACCGAGCGGACGTCAGCAGGTAAAGTGAGCTTCAAGAACTTGTCGTACATGGCAATGTTCAGTACTTCGGCCTCGGCTCCTATGGCCAGAGCCTTGGCCCAGTCGGTAGGCACCACAACCTCTGTTTTGGGCTCGACGGGAACAGGAAGACCCTGAGTCTTAAAGAGCGGTATCAGCCAGTCGATGTGGCTTTGCTCAGCGTTGATGATGTTGGAAAAAGGCCGTGCATCGGGCCATTTTTTCAAGATCGCCCGGTACTCGGCACGGGCGGCCCATTCGTCCTGGATGGCATACGTCAACATTTGTGCCACCGTCGGGTTCTTTGTCTCGGCTGCCGCCGCCTGCCCAGTTTTGTCTGCTCCAAACAGGGGCAGGGTACCGAACAGAAGTCCGGCGATAAATAGGATCTGAATCCTTGTCATGATGCATTACTCCTTATTGGTAACAATGTCTTCGGTGCTTTCGTAGCCTTCGATTCCAAGTTTCTCGGCAATGAAGTTTCTGAGGTCTCCTGTCCCGAAGGTACCGAGAGCCTCCGCAGCGTCTTTGATGGGTTTGTCGAGGTCTGCCTCGGTGATGCCAAACTTGGAGATGAACTCGGCGCGGGGAATGCCCGTCAGGTCGGCAACTTCGGCAAAGGTGTTTCGCCCTTTGATGAGGTCGGGGTCAAAGGTAGAGGCAAGGGGTGCGGCTTCCGCAACTTCTTCGGTCATAACTCCTTCGTGAGCCTCTTCTGCGAGACTCTTTTTACTCAGTTCAAACCAACCTGGAATTGCTGTCAGTACGATCACGGCGGCAAAGACCACCACCGTCGCGACGGTCAAAAACAAGGGACTGATTTTGGTGTTCTTGGGTCCGGCAATTTCAAGGGCACCCTTGGCCGGGCAGATGTTGACGCACAGACCGCAGGCCAGACATTCGGCACTGGTGACGTCGCGGCCTTTCGAAACAGGAAGATCGACGGGACAGACCTTATCGCACTTGCCACAGTCGATGCAGGCAGAAGCTTCCCGGCGGACGCGGTACAGCCCCAGTTTTGAGACAAGGCCGTACATGGCGCCCATGGGGCACAGGTACTTACAGAAAAAGCGGTCGTAGAACAAACTGGCAACCAGAGAGCCAATCAAAATCAGCGCACCGACCCAGAACCCAGTCCAGAGCTCATCGCTGGACAAATGCATAAAGGCCACCCAGGGGTCATAGGGCCGAACCACGAGGGTGCCGGCAATCCAGGTCAGGCCCACAATCACAGCCAGAACGACGTACTTGAGCCAACGCAGGGGTTTGTCGACCGCAACAGGAAGTTTGAATTTTTTGTGGAAAAGCTTTTTCCCAATACCGGCAGCTCCACCCTGAAGCGCTCCGAGGGGGCAAAGCTGTCCGCAGAAGGCCCGGCGGAACAAGATGGTGATGCCAATGGAGGCGACCAGCAGGATGAACGCTGAGGCCGCGACCCGCTGAAGCATGGCACCGGTGAACAGCACCGACCACAGGGCTTCAAGGCCACCAAAAGGACACAGGGCATCGACACCGGGAGGCGTGATGCCAAAGAGAGGATGCTGGTGTAGGTAGCCGACAACGGCCATGAGGACGGTGACGAGGCCCAACACAACCCACCGGATCATCCGGTGGAGGTTCTGTCGGGGCTTGTCAGTTTTTTCGTGGTTCATGAAATTCTCCTTGTTTTAAGTCAAAGCAGAAACCGTGCCAAAAGCAAGAGTGTTTTGCATGTGCCTAATTCATATATATAGAAAAAAAGAGATATGACCATTTTGGTCGACAAAGAAAAACTTTCCCATTAGTCCGAATTAGGGAAGAATTTGCCCACAGGCAGGGCTGTTTCACCATTTGACTTTCTGCGGGATCCCACCAAGAATGGATGAGAAAAGTGAGGTTGCAATGTTTGGCTTTCACACAAAGGAACGGGCGCTTCGCATGGCCGCCGAGGAGCGGGTTCAGGAACTAGAAGCTGAAAGGGCTAGGACTCTTGGTCTTTTCGAAAGCAATTATGTCCAGCAGATGGAATTGGCCGGCGAGATCATGACCAGCATCCGCGGTGGTGCTCAGATCAGCCAAAAAGCCTTTGCCATGCTGCAGAGAATGTCCAGTTTTGAGGTTGACTTCCAGGGTGCTTCCGAAGACTTGGGACGGATTGACGGACAGATAGGGGGCCTTTCCCAAAGTCTGGTGACAACCGGGGCGGCCATCAACCAGACTTCTGCGGCCGTGGAACAGATCTCGGCTTCAATTTCCAAAATCAGCCAGGAGAGCACCTCCCGTTATCAGGACATCCGCAATTTAGCGGCCCTGTCGAAGGCGGGTCAGGACGAAATGACTTCCACCTTGGCCGTGATTCAGAGCATCACCTCTGGAATTGACGATCTCCGTTCTTTTCTTGAAATCATCGATGATATTGCCGGAAAAACCTCCATCCTTTCGATGAACGCCGCCATTCAGGCAGCCCACGCCGGGGAGGTGGGCAAGGGGTTTGCCGTTGTCGCCGATGAAATTCGGCGGCTGGCCGAGTCCTCTGCCGCCAACGCCCTGGGTATTTCCAAAAAGCTCAATGCACTCATTGAAGGTATCCACCGTGCCGAGGCTTCCAGTTTGAAAACCTCGGCCATCCTTTCTGAGGCCGAAGACAAAGTCTCCAAAGCGACGGCTGGCTTTCAAGAGATCGAGTATGGTGCCCGTGAACTCGCTCAGGGGGGTAGGGAGATTTTGGCCGGGGTCTCTTCGCTCCGGGAGGCTTCGCTGACAATGACTACGGCCGGAGAGCAGATTTCGGGCAACTCCAGGGCTATAACCGCAAAAATCGAACATCTTCGCTCGGAAGCCATGGGCTTGGATTCCGAGCTCAAGACCATCCGCCAGGAATCGGCCGAGCTGAACGGTTCGGGGATGGCTTTGACGCAAAGCACCGTGAAGCAGCTTTCCGTGTCCAGGGATTTTCAGGACGCCACCACCGGAATCGATACGACCTATGCGGCCATTCTGATTTTGCAGCACCTGAGCTGGGTGACCCGCGTGAGAGCCGTGCTGGACGGAACCATAACGGTCGACCCGGCCACCCTGGGTGACCACCATGGCTGTGATTTTGGAAAATGGCTGGAAGGGCCGGGGAAAACGTCTATCCCTGCAGGGCAATATAGAACGCTTTACGACGACCACGAAGCAATGCATACTCAGGCCAAAAGGATCATAACGCTGTTTCATGACAGTTGTGATGCTGCCAAGGCTGAACTTGCTTTTCCTCTTCTGGTTGAGTTATCAGAAAAGAATGTAGCGGCACTGCATGCACTGGCTGTTCAAAGTACCGGCAAGGATGTCTTGATCAGGTGGTCCCCAGACTTTGAACTGGCTGTTCCTAAGATTGACGCCCAACACCGGCGCCTGGTTGATCTGATCAATACCCTGTTTGCAGCCTTGCAGCAGGGGCGCGGACGCAAGGTCCTGTCCGAGGTGCTGGACGAGCTTGTCGGGTACACAAAAACGCATTTCGGGGACGAGGAAAAGCTGTTTTTGGCAAGCGAGTACCCCGGCAAAAAGGCACACCTGGAACAGCATAAGGCTTTTGTCGACACCATCACGAAGTTTCGGCAGGACTTTCTTGCCGGAAAGGTGGTGATGGGCAGCGAAACGGTGGACTTTCTCAAGGATTGGCTGTTAAAGCACATTCAAGGCACCGACCGGGGTTATGCTAAGTATGTGAATTGATACTTCTGAAGGAGATTCTTGATGAGGTTCACGATTCAATGGAAGATTACCTCGCTGGTTCTCATTCCTTTCCTCTGCCTTGTGTTGGTCAGTGGCTTGTTGATTCTCGACAGTTTGCGGTCCCGGGATGACGTTCAGAGAGCTTCCCGTTCGCTCGAGACCTTGGGGGCCCTCTCGGCAGCCCTTCTTGAGATTCAGAAAGAGCGCGGTGCCACCTTTACGCTGCTTTCTGCCGGTGGAGACCTGTCGGCTGTCGACGGGCAACGAAAGGCCACCGATTCGGCTCTTGCTGGTATCGGTGGGCAAGCGACGACGTACGTAACTGCTGTGGCAGACTTACGGAGGCGGGCCGATACGCCGCGGCAAGGGGCCTCCTTTGAGGTTTTCGCTGCCTATTCCGCCTTGATCGATCGCGGAATTCAAGATTTCGGCACGGTGGCCCTGGCACCCGGAACCCAGGGTGTCCGCGATGGTTTTCAGGTGTGGTATCACCTGGAAATTGCTAAGGAGAGCGCCGCCCAGTTTCGTGGCTTCACTTCGGGGTTGTTGGCCCGTAACACTGCTTTAAGCCAAGAAGAACTCACAAGGCTGGTCCGTTTGCGGTCGGGAATCGAACAGATGATGACGCTCGATCAGGGCCGGCTTGAGCCTTCCAGCCAGGAAGTTTGGTCGGACCTGATCGAAGCTCCTGTCTGGGCGGAAATTGATGGTATGTTTTCCTTGGTGGTGTCCCGAGCGACTGTCGGCAGCTTTAATCTCGACCCATCAGCCTTCTTTCAGAAGGGAACCGAAGTGGTTTCCGTTTTTCAGACGATCATTAACAACAATCAGAAATTCGTTAAGAGCCTGGTGAGTTTTCATGAAGGTGAGAGCCAAAACGCCCTGGTGTCTTTGCTGGCCTTATTAATCTTGGTCGGTTTAGGTCTGTTGGTTTTCGGATTCTTCGTTCTGAGGTCCATTACCAAACCGCTGGCTGAGGTTGTTCGCTCACTCGAAGTGTTGTCCAAGGGCCGGGGCGATCTGACGATTCGAATTCCTGACCACGGACAAGACGAAATCGGAGACTTGTCCCGGTCGTTCAACCGGTTCGTCTTGCGTTTGAGGGACCTGATTGAAGGCCTCAAGAAACAAAGTGTCCAGTTGGGGACGATGAGTTCCAAGCTGGCTGCTCAAACCGAGCAGGCCGCATCGGCCACGACAGAGATTTCCGCTTCAGGAACGATGATAGCTGAGAATAGTGGTCGTCAGCTGGCCTCTTACGAACAGGCCAAGAGCGTGATCGAGGCCTTTGTCGAGCAGATTCGTGTGATCGACCAGACGACGGCTCAGGTGCGGGCTCAGATGGATTCTGCCGCCTCGGGGGTAGAAGAGATTGCAGCTAGTCTCGAGGCCACCACCTTGCTGGCGGAGCGTACGAGAAGCAGTGCCGAAAATGCCGGAGAGTCGGGAAGACGCGGCTCTGGGGCGATGACAGCCTTGAGTCAGAGTGTGGAAAAGGTCTCAGAATTGGCAGAAAGCATCAGTGAAGTGACCGCCCTGATTCTGGAGATTTCCGGCCAGACCAACCTTCTCTCAATGAATGCCGCCATCGAAGCCGCCCACGCTGGCGAAGCGGGTCGGGGCTTTGCCGTCGTGGCGGCTGAAATCCGGCGGTTGGCCGAGACGAGCTCGGTGGGTGCCCGCACCATTCAAGACACCGTAAAACAGGTTCAAGCTGGAGTTGCCTTCAACCTGGGGCAAACCCGGGCGACCGTTCAAGAGTTCGAATCACTGATGACCGAGATTGGCAGTCTGCAGAAGGCAGCCCGCGAACTAGCAGCCAGTATGATTGAGCAGAGTTCTGCCAACCGAGAGGTTCTCGGTTCGGTGGTCGAGGTTACCCGCCTGGTAGGGGAAACTTCTCGTAGTTTGGCAGACCAGTCCCGCCAAGGAGAGTCTGTTACCCGGTTTCTCGAGGAACTGGGGCAGATTTCCCTTCAGAACCGTGATTCCAGCCAAGAACAAGGCTTGGCGTTGCGGGAAATCTCGGAATCTTCTCTTCAACTGAAGGGGATTGCGGAGTCCCTGCAGAGTGTTTCACGTCAAATGGACGGTGATTTTGACCAGTTCAAGACCGATATCGGGACCTTTGAGCTGGACAAGGCGATCTATGCCCATGAGCAGTGGAAGGTCCGTTTGGCTGACCACCTGGAGGGGCGGGTACCGCTGACCACGCCTTTGGCAGATTTGGAACGGGACGACCGCTGCGCTCTGGGAACCTGGTTGCACACAGAGGGCAAGAGTTTGGCGGATAAACCCGCTTACCGGAACCTGGTGGAATCTCATGCTGAGTTCCATCGTATCGCCGCCATGGTGGCCCGCACACCAGCAAACCGGAACACAAAACACCTCTTGGGGAACCAGAGCGCTTTCGCAAAAGTCTCCCTCAAGACGGTAAGGCGGATCCGGACCCTTCAGGATGCGATCAGACCAGTTTCACCGCGTTGATGGCTTTTTGCCCGTCTTCAAGCTCGGCTGGTACGAAATCTTCCCATGGTGTCTTCGAGGTCTGCTGTAGCGTCCGTCAGATCGATAGACCGGTTGCGGAATTCTGTCATGGTGTTGTTGATTTCTTGGGTGCCGATATTGATCTCAGCCATTCCGCCAGAAACCTCCGAGGACATGCGGGCCACAATTTCGACCGCTTCCAGGGTGTCTTTTCGACTTTGGTCAATTTTCTCAGCGGACTCCTCCACTGTTTGGGCGCTGCTTCTGAGCTCGCGCACTGACCGGTCGATTTCATCGCGTCGTTGTTGAAGGTGTTGCACGGCCCTGTCGACGTCCGACAGCGAGGCCATCAGGTCCTCAATCCGTTTTTCAATCTCTTTGAAAGCCGAATCGGCATTCAAGGCTTCGTCCGAGGCGATGACAATGGCGGAGATGATTTCCTTGATGGTGCCGGACACTCCTTTTGCCTGACCGGAGGAACTTTCGGCCAGTTTACGGATTTCATCGGCTACCACGGAGAACCCCTTTCCCGCCTCACCGGCATGGGCCGCTTCGATGGCGGCGTTCATTGCCAGAAGATTGGTTTGGGACGAAACGGAGTTGATGATTTCTACAAACTCGGCGATGGCGTCGATGCGGGATCGAATCGTCTCCATCGCGATCTTGGTAGCTTCGATTTTTACACCACCGGATTCGGCCGACACCTTCAGCTGATCAACACTACCCAGGCTGGTTCTGGTGTTTTCATGGACAGAGATCAGGGCCTTGTTGATCTCTGTCACCGCCGAGGACGTCTGCGAGATTTCCTGGTGTTCCTGCGCAATAGCACCCCGCAGTTCAGACAAGCTCCGACTCAGCTCGGCCAACCGGTGACCGGCGGTTCCAACAGTGTTGTCCAAGGACGAGATCTGATGACCGATCCCTTGAATATTGGCAGTAATCTGGTTGAGGGCTGAAGCGGTTTGCGAGGTGTTCTCCGCCAGGTTCGTTTGAACGGATTGAACCTTCGTGGACGATTCGATGGCCCGAACCACCATAAGCCGCAACTTTTCCAGAAACAGGTTGAAGGAATGGGCCAGTTGACCCAGTTCGTCCCTACTCAACGCCGCCAGTTTCTGCGAAAGATCGGCGTCTCCTGTACTGAGTTCCTCGAATTTTTTTACGACGCTTTGAAGGGGAGTGTTGATGGTCCGAGAGACAATGAAAAACGAGGCCAAGGCTAAAGCTAACGACAGAAGTCCGAGCTGTATGATCAGATTAGTCAGAGAAGAGCGGATTTCCGCTTCGAGTTCCTGTCGGGAAGCCATCAACTGGACAACGGCGATTTCTGCACCCTCATGGAGGACTTTGACCGAAAGATCGACAGTCTTGGAAACTTCTGCGGGAACTTCACCAACAAAGAACTCTACCTTGTTGCCAACCCGGTAGGCACCGCGGAGTTTGCTCTTTTCTTGAACAATGAGGGCATGAATGGAAGGTGATAGAGCCTCACCCGACAAGGTGGCATCGACAGCCTCCTGGTTGAAATCCCAAAGCGGCGATTCCAGACCCAAGGCCAGTCGCGAGGAGATCCGCTCCAACTCTGCCGCCAGACGCGCCTCTCCCTTGGATTGGGCCTCTGCTTGAATAATAAAGCCAAAAACTACGGCCGCAAGGACGGAGACGAGTACTTGGGTGGCGACGATCTTGGTGCGGATCCTCACGATAGTCTCCTTTTTTTACTTGATGAACATCTTGATGATCTTGTCGTAGGAACCATCGGCCTTGGTAGCATCCAATGCGGTCTGGAGAGACTTGATGACGGCCGGATCGGTGCTCTTGTTGAAGGCAAAGTAGAGCTGGGGTTCACTCATCACAAAGACAACTTCATAGTCAGCCGAATTCATGCCCTGGGCGGCCATGTTGTAGGCGGCTGCCACGGCGTTGAAGGCAATCATATCCAACCGGCCAGCTTGGAGTTTTTTGAGATTGGTCACCAGGTCTGAAGCGCGGTCGAGAGAGGTGAGGGGGACTCCGGCAGCGATGATCGCCTGTTCGGGGGCACCGTCCTTGACGGTACCGATCTTGTATTTTGCGGCAGTCTGGGCATCGGGAATGGAGAGCTTCTTGGCTTTGGGGGCAATCAGACCGATCTGGACCTTGTAGATGGGTCCGACCCACAGGAACAGGGATTCGCGTGCGGGTGTCCTGGCCATGGGGAAAAGAATGGTCCCGGCGTCTTTCTGGGCGGTTTCGTAGGCCCTGGCCCAAGGCTGAGTCTTGATATCGGCACGCTCAACAGCGACCCCGGCTTTTTTGGCGATGGCCAGAAAAAGGTCGGTGGCGGCCCCTTGGGGCAGGCCGTCTTTGACGGTGTTGAACGGCGGGTTTTCTTCGGCAAGGAAGGATAAGTTTTGTGCTGTGAGTCCAACAGGAAACAAAAAAATCGATAGTGTGAAAAACAAAACGGATTGGGAAAGGGATTTGAGTTTCAAGGCAAACACTCCTTTAGAATACTTCCAAAATAGTGTATTTGCTCGAACGAGGAAGTCAATAGCTGAATTGAAATCAACTCGCCGCGTTGACAGGGGTTTCCCTTTTGGATACCGTTCGCCCAAAGGCGGACCGTCAATGAATTACGGCTTGGGCATCGATACCGGTGGAACGTATACCGACGCGGTGATTTACGACTTTGAAGCGCAAAAGGTTGTTGCGTCGGCCAAGTCGGTCACCGTCAAGGAGCACCTTGAGACGGGCATCACCGGTGCCATCGACGGTCTTGCTCCGGGGTTGCTCGCTTCGGTAACGCTGATTTCGCTGTCGACGACACTGGCGACCAACGCCTGCGTCGAGGGAAAAGGCGGCCGCGCCAAGCTGATTATGATCGGCTGCCACCAGGACATCGTAGCTCAACACGGTGCTGAGTACGGTCTTCCTGCTGGAAAAGATATCGTGTTTCTCAGTGGTGGATACAGCCAGCAAGGTGTGGTGATTGAGGAGCCGGATTGGGAATACCTCAAGGAGCAGGTGCTGGCCTGCCAGGCTGAAACCGACGCTTATGCCATTGTCGAGCTGTGGGGCATACGCAATCCGGGGTTTGAAAAAAAGGCCAAAGCGTTGATCACCGAGCTGACGGGACTGCCCAGTTTTTGCGGGCATGAACTCACCGGTGAGCTCAATTCTCTCCGGCGTGCGGCCAGTGCGCTGCTCAACGCCCAACTGATTCCCATTATCAATGGTTTTTTAAACGCGGTGAGAAACAGCCTGACCGCCAAGGGACTGTCAGCTCCGATTGTGATTGTGAGGGGCGATGGAAGCCTGATGTCGGAGGAATTTGCCCGTAACAACCCTGTAGAAACCCTTCTTTGCGGCCCGGCTGCCAGCGTTTCAGGCGGTTTAGCACTGACATCCCAGAAAAACTGTGTGATTGTCGATATGGGCGGTACCACCAGCGATCTTGCCGTTGTCATCGGAGGTGTCCCCAAGCAGACATCCGAAGGGGCTCACGTTGGTAAATGGAAAACCGGTATTCCCTCGATCCTGATCGACACCGTGGGTTTAGGCGGCGACAGCCTGATCCGCTACAATCTGCACGGTGAACCGGTCATCGGTCCTGTGAGAGCCGCTCCTTTGTCCTGGATGGCCAGCCGCTGGCCTGAAACCCTTCCTCGTATCGAAGCCTTGGCCGTGGCGAAGAAGAAGGACGATATTCCCCTTTGTGAGTTTTTTTACCTGGTGCGCGACCCTGGAAAGGACCCCTTTTATACCGATGCTGAGTTTTTGATCATTGAGGCATTGAAAGGCGGCCCACAAAGTCTGACCGAATTGGCGCAGCGGGCAGGCGGATCGATTCTTGAGGTCAAGACCAAGCGTTTGGAACACTATGGTCTGATTCAACGCTGCGGCCTCACTCCCACCGACCTGATGCATCTGGCCGGAACCTTCCAAGGCTGGAATACCCAGGCAGCAAGACTGGGTGCTGATATTCTGGCCTTTCAAATGGGAATCTCCGTCGAACAGCTGGTAGAGCGTACCGAACAGGCCATCAAGGAAATGCTGTACTGTCACATCGTGCGGATTCTGATGGAGGGCTCTTCCAAACACACGGAGCAGCTGGTCAAAAAGAGTTTCAGGAAACCTGAGGGGCTTCTGACGTGCCAGTTTTCATTGTCAGCCACCCTCGTGGGTCTGGGTGCGCCTACCCACCTCTATCTGCCAGATGTTGCCAAAGCCTTGGGGGCCGATTATGTTCTGCCCGAACATGCCGCTGTGGCCAACGCTGTCGGTGCCATTACCGGCAACGTCTTGGCCGACGAGTCGGTACAAATCATCCCCCAGTTCGCCGCATCGGGGGTGACCGGGTTCCAAATTTTTTCCGCTGCGGGAACGCATCTTATCAAGGACTATGATGAGGCCGTCGAATGGGCCAAAACCCAAGCCTTGAAGCAGGCTGTGCAGTCAGCTCATGAGCGCGGGGCCGATAAGGTCGAAAGTCAGGTCGAGGTCTTAGTAAACGGAGTACCGGGAAAAGAGGGCGCTTTGCACCTGATTGAGGTTTTGGTGAAAGCCCGGGCCGTGGGAAAAAT
>JAIFLN010000113.1 GCA_020049045.1 Spirochaetota bacterium
AGATCATCGACTTTGTCAAAATGGTGCAGCCCTCGTTCGGTGCGGTCAACCTGGAAGATATCAGCCAGCCCAACTGCTACCGTGTGCTCGACGAACTCCGCGACAGCTGCGACATCCCCGTTTGGCACGATGATGCCCAGGGAACCGCCTGCGTGACGCTGGCAGGGTTGCTCAACGCGCTGAAACTGGCCGGCAAGAAGCTGGGCGACTGCCGGATTGTCCTTTTGGGCGCCGGGGCCGCCAACACCAGCATTGCCCGCCTGGCCATCGCCGACGGCGCGGATCCGGCCAAAATCATTCTGTTTGACGTCGACGGGGCCCTCCACGCAGGGCGTTCGGACATCTATGGCGACCCGACACGCTACCGGCAGAAGGAACTGTGCGAAAAGACCAACCCGATGCAGGTTGATGCGATTGCCGATGCTATGCGCGGTGCCGATGTGCTGATTGCCCTGTCGACCCCCGGCCCTGATACCGTCAAGCGGGAATGGGTGCGGTCGATGGCCCCCAAGGCCATTGTCTTCGCCTGCGCCAACCCCGTTCCCGAAATCTGGCCCTTTGCCGCCAAGGAAGAGGGAGCCTTTATCGTGGCCACGGGCCGGGGCGACTTTCCCAACCAGGTCAACAACTCCATCTGCTTTCCCGGAATTCTCAAGGGAGCCCTTCTGGTCAGGGCGCGCAAAATCACCGACGGCATGGCCATCCGCTGCGCGCATTCCATCGCCGACTACAGCGAGTCGAAGGGAATCGACCCGGACCACATCATCACCACCATGGACGATCCTGAAATCTTCGCCCGGGAAGCCGCCGACGTGGCGCAACAGGCCATCAAGGAAGGGGTGGCGCGGGTGGTTTTAAGCTGGGATGAAGTGTTCCAGCAGGCCCAGACCGGCATCCAAAGGGCACGCAGCCTGACCGACGACTTGATGCGTCTGGGCCACATACAGGAACCTCCCCTGTCCCTTCTGGAGGATTCTTTGAGCTGGGCGGTGGGACAAATCCGGAACAAGTGATAGGCTAGAACGAGTCGATGCTATGGGGAAAAATGGGGTCTTTCAAGTTGCCACAAAGCGGCGATCAGTACTTCTTGAGTATTTCAGTACCTGGACGTCTCAAGAAACTGCTTTGATACTATGCCGTTGCCTTCGCAGTTGGTCGGAAAGAAGTGGGAGGTAGGCTCAATGCTTAGAAACACCGTCACCGTTGTGACCGGGGCGAGTCGCGGTATTGGCAAAGAAATGGCTAAGGCCCAGGCCGCAGCCGGGGCGTCGGTGGTCATCTTGGCCCGGGATGGTCAGAGGATTGCCGAAGTGGTCGCAGAGATCAGGGCACAGGGGGGCAAGGCCGAAGGCTTCTCTGTGGATTTGGCAGACCGTTTGGCCGTGGAGCGAACGTTTGCCGAAATCTCTGTGAACGTAGGTCCCGTCGACACATTGATCAACAATGCCGGGGCCTTTGCTGCCATCGGACCGATTTGGGAAGTGGATCCGGACCAGTGGTGGTCAGATATCGAGACCAACCTCAAGTCGGCCTTTTACTGCTCCCGGGCCGTTTTGCCTTCGATGATGGCTCGCCACCAGGGTCGAATTGTCAACTTGATCGGTGGTGGAACCTCCCGCCCCCTGGCGCATGGTTCGGCCTACTCCATCTCGAAAACTGGCACATTGCGGTTTACTGAGTGCCTTGCCCTCACGTTGGAGGGCACCGGGGTTGTCTGCCTCGCCCTGGACCCTGGACTGGTGGCCACGGACCTGACGCGCTACCAGAGAGACTCTGCCGCCGGCTCGAAGTACCTCCCGGGCATCGCCCAGCGCCTCGACCACGGCGAGCACGTTCCGCCGACTTTGGCAGCCCAGCTGACGGTGAAAATCGCCATGGGACGGTTTGACCTATTAACCGGACGGGCCATAGGTGCCACCGAGGATTGGGCAGAGGTGGAAGCTTCCCTGGAGGAGATCAAGGCCAAGGACGAGCGAATCTTACGCGTTTTGGGATTTGCACCACCGCCCCAGCCGCGCTAGGTATCCGCTTTGCGGAAACGGCGAATCTAGGGTATCTTGGCCCCATGAAACTCATTTCTTGGAATGTGAACGGCATCCGCGCTGTGGTGCGCAAAGAACTTTGGACCCCTTTTCTGACCGCCGAAAATCCGGACGTGCTCTGTCTGCAAGAAACCAAGGGCACCCAGGCCGACGCCGCCCTGGCCCCGACGGGTTACCACGAGTATTGGAATCCCGCCGAAAAGAAGGGTTACTCGGGCACTGCTGTGTTCAGCAAAACCGAACCCCTGCAGGTCCTCAAGGGACTGCCCGACTATCTAAAACAAAAATACGACATGAGCAGTGATCCCTACGGCGATCCCAACACCGAGGGCCGGGTTACCGCCGCCGAGTATGAAAAACTGTGGGTGGTCACCGTTTACACCCCCAATGCCAAGGACGACTTAAGCCGCATCCCCTTGCGTCAGAAACTCTGGGATCCTGCCTTTCTCGAGTATTGTCAGCACCTCGAAAAGACCAAACCAGTGGCGTTCTGCGGTGATTTCAACGTGGCCCACACCGAGCTTGATCTGGCGAATCCCAAGCCCAACCGGGGCAAGAAAGGTTTCACCGATGAAGAGCGCGCCGGGTTCCAAGCCTTTGTGGACGCCGGGTTTATCGACACGCTGCGCTTGTTCAAAGAGGGCAACGGCCACTACACGTGGTGGAGCAACTTCGGCGGTGCCCGGCAGCGGAACGTTGGATGGCGTATCGACTACTGGATGGTTTCAGCCAGTCTGAAAGACAAGGTGGAAACCGCTGACATCCATCCCCTGGTGATGGGGTCGGATCACTGTCCGGTGAGTGTGACCTTGAAACTGTAACCAGAGTTCTGTGCCTATTCGGCGCAGTTGGTACCCTGGTGAAAAATCACTTTCCATTGGCCGCCGATGTTCTTCCAGATAGAACTTCGGTTGGATTTGATACGGCTGTTTTTGCTGACTTTTCCGGCCACATAGAGAAGGAGCTTGCAGTCCTCTGAAAGATCGATAAGTTTCACGGAATTGCTCAGGATATACAACTCTCCATCGACGTTCTCAAAGACTTCTCCGGTCTTGTACTGTCGTTCCCCGCCTGATGCGGGAATTTCCACACAGCCGTTTTCGACGAAATCCGCAATTTTTACAGGGTCGTTTCTGATGGCGTTTTCCAGCAACCGTTCCTCCCTCTGAAGAAGGATTTTCTTGATTCGCGGGTCATCGTTAAGCATGGTGAGGATTATAGCACTTATTGCAGGGATCAATCTGCAACTTACCGGGTTGTCTCGACCCCAAGAAGGAAGTTCTTCAACACAAGCAGGTCAAAAGGTTTTTCCATGAGTTCGGTATTGGGGGTGGAGGCCACCAGATCGATCACCCCTTGATCGGCCAAGCCTGTTGTCACCAAGACAGACAGTTCAGGGTAGAGCCTACGAATTTCCTTCAGAGTTTTGGGACCACCCATTCCGGGCATGTTCATATCAAGAATGACCAAATCGATGCGGATTCCTTTTTCCAGAATTTTCAGCCCTGCTTCTCCCGTTTCTGCACTGGTTACCTGGCACCCTAGGGCAACAAGCAGGGGGATAAAGCTCTCCCTGACCATTTCGTCATCATCGACCAGCAGTGTATGGATTTGTTCCCCCGTGACCAGCCCGGTCCGTTTTCCGGGTATGTCCTGTTGAAGGGTGGACCGAGCCACCGCTGGAAATGCCATCCGGATGGTGGTTCCTATCCCCACCGTACTCTCGATCGACATCTGTCCGTTGTGAGCCATGACAATGCTGTACACCTGGCTGAGGCCCAGACCCGTTCCCTTGCCTTGGGGTTTCGTCGTAAAAAAAGGATCCAGAGCCCGCTGTTGTACTTCAGGCGGCATCCCTATTCCATTGTCTTGGATTTCTACGACGACTTGGCCGTTTTCGGTGCGGGTAGACAGCGTTAGGATTCTCGGAGCTTCCTGTTCATGCAAGGCGTCGACAGAGTTCACACAAAGGTTCATCAAAGCGTGCCCGAGAGCGTTAGGATCGCCCTCGATCAAGGACAGCTGTGGTTCCAGCTCTGTTTTAAGAGTCACCTGCGAAAGGGTTGTATGCCGGAGAAAAACAAGTTGGTCCTGTATGACCGTATTCCAGTCCAACGGCTTGATCTCTGCGAGGTTCTTGCGGGTGAAGTTCAGCAGGCCTGAAACCATGGACCGTCCCCGATTGACGGCCTTTTGTATTGTTACAAAAGGCGAGCCGGGGCCGTTGTCTTTCTGAATGGCGCAAATGGCGGCAATTGCCGCCAGAACATTGTTCATATCATGGGCAACCCCGCCCGCCAGAAGGCCCAAACTCTCCATCTTCTGCGATTGCTGCAGCTGAGCTTCCAAGTTCTGCCGTTTGAGCTCTTCATTTTTCCTGTCTGTGATGTCCTGACAGATACCATGCAAGTGCGCGGGTTTGCCATCCTTGTCCCGTTGAACAAGGCCCAACACTACCGAGACATACCGAAGCGATCCGTTGGACGAGAAGATCCGATACTCGATGGGTCCCCGTTGAGAATAGTCTTGAGCATAATAAGCTTTCAGGCGCTCCCGATCGTCAGGGTGAACGATTTCCAGAATTCGATCACCTGGTCTGCCAATCACGGTGTTTGGATCGATACCAAAAATCCGGTACATCTCGTCCGACCAGACATCCTGGTTCTTCTGAAGATCCAAGGTCCAGTTGCCGACGTGGGCCACTGCCTGCGCCATTTTCAAATTCTCTTCACTTTCGCGGAGAGAATTCTCAATTTTCTTTCTTGCCGTGATATCTCGGACAAAAGTAATGACGGTGTCCTTGGTACAGGGGGCGATGCGCGCCTCAAAGTGCCGTTCCTCGTCTACCAGCAAACTGGTGTAGTTCAGTTCCTGCACGACCCCGTGGTCTAACGCTTCTTGATAGGCGGCAAGGAAAAGGTGCGAGATCGAATCTGGCAGAACGTCTTCGATCTTTCGCTGAAGGAAGTTCTCCTGGGGGAGAAACAGCATTTGGGGGTCAGGTGCCTGAACAGCCAAAAACCTTCCATCGCGGTTGTTGGTGAAAATCAAATCGGGAATGGCATGAATCAGAGCGCGGTTTTGAGCCTCACTCTCTCTCAAGGCGGCCGTTCTCCGCTTCACCTGCTGCCGGAAAACCAACGCAGTCACAAACAGCGAACCCATTAGAACAAAAAGGGCGACCAAGGCATAAAAAACCCAGGTCGGCATGACCTGAGGTTGACCTCCCAAACCCAACCACTTCCGGTAAGACGAATAGTAGACTGAGCTCTTGTCAGCCACAAGCTTGGCGACTTCATAGTCCATTGTGGCAAGCAAGTCACGGTTTCTTCCTTTTTTCACGGCGTATTGGATCTTGGTAGGGGCGAACAGAATGGTGGTTCTTTCTACGGCGTACCGGCTTTCAACATCGTAGCCGGAGTAGTTGGCGTTAAATCCGGCATCGAGCTCCTTGGCACCAAGAGCCTCAAGAATTTCGAAGTACTCGTTTTTTTCCACTAATTCCGCTTTGATGTCAAACTGCTGAAGCAAATTCTGGAACTCTGTGGTGAAAATATCACCCTTCAGAACGCCGATCCGCTTGCCTTTCAGATCGAGGATTGTTTCGAGGTTGGCTCCTTTCTGCTTAAAAACCATACCCCATTCCATATAGATCTGCTGTTGGGTGAAGTCATATTTCTCGCGGCGCTTTTCGGAGGAAGCGACACACATCACCACGTCGATGCTGCCCTGCTCCAGCCAGTCGAGGTTTTCCTGAAAGGTACCGGGGACATATTGTAGTTTCCAGTTATTCTTCTGAGCGACATATTCCAAGACATCGACAAACAGCCCCTGCGCCTTTTTCTGCTCATCGAGAAAAGCCAGGGGAGCGACACTGTAGATTCCGATTCTGAGGGTGTCCTGAGCGGGAACCTGGGCTACGCAGAGGAAAAAAAGACCCAAAGCACAACACCGAATCAACGGGCTTAAGCCAGCCATATATTGGAGTGTAGGTGAGCCAATGTCCGTTGTCAAACCCTTGAAACCACGGGCCTCCTACCGCTACACTGGCGTAATTCTCTGCAGGAGTTCTTCATGTCTGACGCGCTGACCATTTTGAAGGAAAGGGAGCTGTTCAAGCAGTGTTCCGATGAAACCGCTTTGTGCCAACTGATGTCCGAGGGACCGGTCAGTTTGTACTGCGGGTTTGACCCCACAGGTTCCAGTCTCACCATCGGCCATATGGTCCCGGTAATGGCGATGGCGCACCTCCAGCACGCTGGGCACCGTCCTGTGGCTCTGGTAGGCGGCGGCACCTGCCGGATCGGTGACCCGACGGGCAAGAGTGAGATGCGCAAGCTCCTTGATGACAAAACCATCGCCGACAACTCGGCGGCTTTTCGTCTCCAGTTGGGGCAATTTCTCGACTTTGGACCGGGCAAGGCCCTGATGGCCGACAATTCTGACTGGTTGCTCAAACTCAATTACATTGAAATGCTGCGGGATGTGGGCGTTCACTTTTCGGTCAACCGGATGCTGGCCTTTGAAACGTACAAGGCCCGGTGGGAGACCGGGCTGAGCTTTATCGAGTTCAACTACATCATTTTGCAGAGTTACGACTTCATGAAACTCAACCAGCTCCACGGCGTCCGGCTCCAGGTGGGTGGTGATGACCAGTGGGGCAATATGGTTTCGGGCATCGACCTGACACGGCGCATGACGGGCCAGGAAGTGTTCGTGGTGACCTTCCCCCTGCTCACCACCGCCGACGGTAAGAAGATGGGAAAGACCGAAAAGGGTGCCGTGTTCCTCGATAAAGAACGTACTCCGGTGTTCGAGTTCTACCAATACTGGCGAAATGTCCATGACGATGATGTAGCCAAATTTTTCAAAATTTTCACCTTCCGTTCCCTGTCAGAAATTGAAGCGCTGACAACCCACCGCGACGGCCGGATCAACGACGCCAAGGCTCAGCTGGCCTGGGACATTACCGCCTTGGTTCATGGAAAGGAAGAAGCAGACAAGGCACGGACTGCGGCTCAGGGGGCGTTCGGAGGCGCGGGAGCTGACTTGTCATCCATTCCCCATGCCGAGCTGGCGGGTGACCGCATCGCCGCCGGGGTTACCTGGGTGGAACTGATTGCCGAAGCGGGGCTGGCACCTTCCAGGCGCGAGGCCCGGCAGCTGGTAGTTCAAGGAGGTGCCTCGGTGAACGAAATCAAAATCGAGTCACCCGATGCCAAAGTGGATCTGACCTTGCTGAAAGACGGCGCGTTCTTAGTGAAGGCCGGAAAAAAACGGTTGTACCGCTTCACCGTCAAACAAGGAGCCCTGTGATGAGCAACCCCGTTCAAAAAGCAATTCTGGACCGACGGAGCATTCGGAATTTCAAACCGGATGCCCTCACAGAGGAACAGTTGCAAGCCCTCTCCGAAGCGGCTCTCGCCTCTCCTTCGGCCATGGATCAGCAACCCTGGCAATTCCACTTTCTTCTCGATCCTCAGATCCATAAAACCCTGACCGAATCAACGATTGAGACTTTCCGAAGCCAGGGAAATCAGTCGGCGGTCGACAGGATCACGGATCGTCATGCTTCCTTGTTCTACGGGGCTCCCCTGGTCGTGGTGGTCTCGCTCCCCCTCGGTTCCAAGGCCGGAATCGACGCTGGAATCGCTGTCCAGACGCTGGTTTTGGCGGCTCAGGGGCTGGGCTTGGGCTCGTGTGTTGTCGGCTTGGCAGCTGCCGCCTTTTCGGGGCCAATGGCTTCGCTTTGCCGCAATGCCATTCAGCTGGGAGACGACAGAGAATTTGCGATGTCGGTGGCCATCGGTCATCCAGCCGCCACAAAACCAGCCCACGAAACCCATTCCGAAAAAATCCTCTGGATCCGCGGCTGAGATTTATCGCAAAAAGAGCCAGGTGAGGCGGCGGGTGGTGAAGGTCAGCCCTATCACAATCATGATGCCGAAGTACGCCACGTGTTCCAGCATTCCCCAGTGGAGATGCCCCAGGGTCAGCCCGCGCATCAGCTCGACTCCATGCCATAGCGGTAAACACCGGATCACGGTCTGAAGCCAGTCCGGGTAGACGGACAGCGGGTAGAAGGTAGCCGAGAACAGAAACATCGGGAGCAGCATGAAGTTGATCCAGTCCATTTCTTGAAAAGATTTCAGGTAGCTGGTGATGGCCATTCCGCAGGCTGAGAAGGCAAAGGCGATCAGGCTGGCACCTGCGACGGCCAGAAAGCCCCACGGTGACAAGACAAGACCCAGGGAATACATCACCACCATAAAGCCGATGGAGTAAACCAAGCCGCGCAGAAGGGCGTAGGCGATTTCACCCAGGGCGATATCGAAAGTTCCCAGGCTGGTGGCCACCATGCCATCGTACAGCTTGGCAAAACGCAGTTTGAAGAAGACGTTCCAGGTGGAATCGTAGAGGGCTCCATTCATGGCCGAGGTAGCCAGCAACGCCGGGGCGAGAAAGGCGGCATACGACACAGGGTTGCCGTCCGGGCCGTTGACGGCACCGACCATGGCCCCCAATCCCAACCCGAAACTCATCAGGTAAAACACCGGCTCGAAAAATCCTGAAAGAACCACCCCCCAGGCGGAACTCTTGAGAGCATAAAGGTTTCGAAGAACGACCATCGCTGCACGGCTCTTCACTTTCCCAACCTCCGGACAAAGGTTCGATAGGTGAAAAACAAACCCGTGACCACGAGGGCTGCCGGGTAGACAACGTGGACCACTGCCAGCCAAGGTGCGACAGGCAGGTCGTAAACAGCCATGCGCCCCAATTCGGTTGCATGCCACAGCGGGGAGACCCACCCGATGGCCTGGAGGGCCGCCGGCAGGGTCTCCAGCGGATAAAAGGTGCCGGAGAACAGGAAGAGGGGGGCAATGACAAAGCGGTTGATCATGGCAAACCAACCGTCGTCGTTTTCCAGGCTGGCGGCAAAAGCCATGACAGGAGCCCCCATCGCCAGTCCGCAGAGAATGGCTGCAGGAAGGGCCAGAATTCCCCAGGCCGAGGGAACGGCGCCGAAAGCCATCAAAATTCCGAGAAAGATCATCACTGTGAAGACAATTCGAAACAAGGCAGCCAGTATGACACCGTTGACAATTTGAGCGGGACTGACAGTCGTGGCGTTCATGGCCCAGAATTCGCGGGACCATTTGAATCCCCCGACTACTGGGAATGACATTTCTTCAAACCCCGCTGTCACGGCAGCCGAAGCCAGCAAGGCCGGTCCGACAAAGGTCACGTACGGAACCCCGCCGATGCCTTTGGAACCAGTGCCGGCATCGACCAGGGCTCCTAGTCCCACACCCAGCGACACCAGGTAGAACACCGGATTGGCCACGCTTCCCATAATCAGTGACCAAAGGTAGGCACGCATGGTCAGAAGGCGGTGCTCGCACACGTACCACCA
>JAIFLN010000013.1 GCA_020049045.1 Spirochaetota bacterium
TTTCCTAGGCCGCATCCACACCTTGGAACGTCAGGGACTGCCGGCCGACTGGAACGGGGTTACGATGCTGGCACAGAAATAGAGGAGAGAAACCAGAATGTTTGACGCCCAAACGCTCCAGAAATCCCTGCACTCCATGCCGATGGTTCCGGACTTAGCGGCCAAGGTGCTGTTCATGGTCGAGGACCGACAGAGCTTTTCGTTTGCTGACTTGGAAGCCACCATCAGTGGCGATCCTGGACTGACGGCCAAGATCCTCAAGATTGCCAATTCTGCCTTCTACTCACACCCGCGCGAAATAGCCAAGCTATCCACAGCGATTTCCATCCTAGGGTTCAATACCATCCGCAGTCTGGTACTGTTGGTAACGGTCGGTAAAGCGTTTGAGAACAACCGCTCCAAGCCCTTCTTCCAACAGTACTGGAGGTCTTCTCTGCTCACCGCCTTCCGGGCACAGGAGCTGGCACTTCTGACGAAAAGAGAGAGCCTGGCAGAGGAAATGTTCACGGGAGCACTCCTGCATAATATCGGCCAGGTCCCGCTTCATGACGCCGACGAACAGGCCTACAACAGCCTGCTGGCCCGCGCCTTCGAGACAGGTGTTCCCCTCGCGCAACTGGAGACAGAAGTCTACGGTACCGATCACAAGACGTTAGGCGCGCAGGTTTTGGACTCCTGGAATTTTCCGCCCCTCTATGTTGATGTGGCCCTGGAGCACGGCAACGAAAATATTGTCTCCGCCCACAAAACAGCCATTGTCCTGATCTCAACAGCCGGGTTTCTCACCGCAGCAGCACAACGACCCGGCACTCTTCAGCTCTCACAGATAGCGGGGTATTTGAACCACCTGAATCTGGAAGTTCCGGTCCTCGAGGCCTGGAACGTGGAATTCCAACAAAGGATAGAAACCCTCCCTCTGTACCTGGAATGCCGCAGTCTTTTTTTGCGCTGCTAGGGTGCAAGGATGGGAGATAACGACAGCCGAAATCCCGCAAGCCCCTGAAGAAGCCAGTAAGAAGGAGCCGTCAGACTCTGCCCGGTAGACGAGACGGTGGCTTCCGCAAACAAGGTTGCATCGCCCTTGGTCCAATCCAGCCGTGCGGTGGCATCCCCCGAAAGGTAGTTGGCCGGTATTCCGGTCACCAGATTCTGCCAGTACGGCCCAAAGGCAGCCCGCAAAGACACTCCCAAAGTGGACGAAGCCGGCAACCCCAACCAGGTGCTCAGGCCAAGGCCTGGTTTCAGGGAAACATTTCCTCCCGGAGAATAATACCGCCCGCCTGGTGCCGAAAAGGAGCTGTTTTCCCCGACGGCGGTGGCGACGGCCTGCAGGGTGGTCCACGGTGCGTCGGCCAGATGCAACCCCAGGCTCAGTTCCTGCACCCCCGTCAAAAGCGAATTGCCATCGGTTGAGACGGTCTGCCAGGAGGCGTACGAACGGGAGGAGAAAGAACGGAGGGGCGACGTGGGCGGCAGGGCAAAATACGTGGTGACAGAGCCTTCCCCTCCGCGCCCCAGTGCGATGGGTTCCCTGCGGTCAAAGGTATCGCCCAAAGGAGCCTGGAATCCTTTGGCAGACAGGGTGACGGCCGGGACAGGAACCCACTTCAGCTCGAGCGAACCCGCCGGGACGAGTTGATTTCCCCCGTCCCAAAACGCTCCGGCCGAGGGTACCAGCAGCAGCTGGCCGAACCCCCAGGACAAAGGAAATTGCGCTTGAACCGAGGTAATATCGAGTTTCCTTGGCGGACTGCCTTCCAGGTGCGACGGAGAATACCCGAGATCGAAACGCCAGCCGACCCAAGGATTGAAGTCCCCACGGTAAGAAAGGGAGGTCTCCCGTACCTGCCGGCCGGGGTCGTAGGCCTGCCTCAACTGTGCCTCATAGGTTTCAGGGTGAGCTTTCGCCAGCTTGTTGAACAGACTGGCCGCTCCTGGAAATCTGGAATCGGTTTCGTAGACTCTGCGGTACTTTGCCAGGGCGTCGGACCAATCGCCCAGCATATCGGCTACATTGCCCAGACGGTACTGCGCCCGTGTATCCCAGGGGCGTTGCAGCAGCACCTTGTCGAGCTGCCGGCGTCCCTCGGGAAGGTTGCCGACGGAAATCAGCTCTTCCCCGATCTGATACCGCAGGGAAGCCATCGACTCGTCGTAGCTGAAAAACATCAGCAGCATCTTGGTTTTCAGACCATCGCGCAAGGCTTTGCGCCTCTGAACCAGAGCCTCAATTTCGGCCCCCTGGCTGGCCGTCTTGGCGACCTCACGTGTCTGCGCTTCGAGAAGGGTCAAACGCTCCAGCAACTTCGGTCCCAACGGCAGGTTGGCCTTGGTGGCAGAGTCAAGCTCCAACAGCGTCCCCCGACGGTCCCAGCGCCACTTCAGCGGTGCGGCCAGCTTGGCAAGAAGGGCGGCATCGGCCTTGGCCGTTTCCACCAGGGGTGCCGTCGCCTCAAGATCCGCCGCCACCTGGGCCAGCAGCTGGTTCCGAAGGGCCAAGTCTTCATCCCAGCGGATCTGGGCGTTCTGCAGGGACTCCCGGGCGGCTTCAGGGTCGGTGGCGGACGTCTCGGCCTTCTGCGCTTGAGCCAGCCGGTCTGTGCTTTGTTTCAAACTGACGGTGGCCTTCGAAAGGGCCTCTTCCCCTGCCGTCAACAGGTTCAAAGCGTTGACCAGCGGGGCGCTCTCGACATCTAGCTGGTTCCATGCCAAAGATAAAAAGCTGACCAGCTCGTTGAGATGCTCCTGTACAGCCTCTTCTTTGCGTCCATTCCAAAAAAGCGCATCAATGTACATTTCCCGCAAGGCGATGTCTTCCGGAGACGCCTCGAGCTTAAGCCGGATTTCCTCAAGAGCCTTCGCCTTGAGACTCCTTCTTTGTGTTGCGGTTTCAAGGTACGCTTTCAGCCGGTCGGAAGGGACAAAGGTCTCAGAGATTTTCTGTAAAATCACCTGGGCTTCTTCGAGCTTTCCATCTTTCGTCAGGGTCTCGACGGCAAGCAGGGGGAACCTCAGCTGATCAGGAAACGCGGCCATGGCCTCACGATAGGTTTCTGCCGCCTTGTCCGGGTAGCCGTTGACCTCAAAGATCGAACCCACCTGCGCCCAGAGATCTGCCGTCGGAACGATGCGCTGCCTGACGGCCTGAAGCGCCAGATCACCCTCGGCTACCCGGGCAGCCCAATACAAGGTCAAAGCCTGATTGACCGCCAGTGTCAAATCTTGAGGATTGGCTTCCAGACCTTTTTTGTAGGTTTCGAGGGCCAGCACCGTTTTCCCCTGCCACGCCTGAATCTTGGCAACCTCGGCCCAGACATCGGCCCGCTGAGGCTGGCTGTCGAGGAACAGCCGGTAGACCTGATAGGCCTCCTCATTCTCACCAACCCAGATTTTATTGCGGGCTGTCTCGAGCAGCATAGCCTGGTTTTCCGGGTCCAAAAGCCTCGCCTTGGCCAGGTACTTCAAAGCATCGGCGTAGTTCCCGAGCATGGACTCCACTTTGGAAGTTTCCAGAAGGAGGTTGAGATCCTTCGGGCGGGACTGGATCAGCAGATCATACTGAGCCAGCGACAGGAAGGGATTATCCACCGACCGGTTCTCGGGATTCATGGGAAAACGAAAATCAACCGCTTCGGCCTTGGGCCGGGGCACACCGGTTTTTTGAAGGAACAGCGCGTCGAGGTTCAGAAAGTACCGTCCGTCGAACCTTCGAGGCTCGGAAGCCCTCACAACAAAACTATGGGCCCCCGCCGACAGGGTTAAGGGAAGCTTCAGCCTCACCCAGTACTGGGTCATGGTAGCGGCTTCCACAACGTTGACTTCCTCACGGGCCATGGCCTGCGGTGTCTTCTGGTCCACTGTGAGCGTCAAGGGAGAAGCAAAAGAAGCTTGAAGAGTATCCCGTGGACCAGGAGGTGTCCCGGCGTACCAAAACTCGTACTCCCCCGCTTCGGGAACCCAGACAACATACTGGGCGAAGTAGCCTCCCGACCCGTAAGGAGCGGTTCCCGAGTTCAAGACGAGCGTTCTTTGCCCAGAACTGCTATAATCGAGAGTAGCCGCTTTATTGAAATTTGTGGCGACAGAAGCTTCGCCTTCCCAAAAGATGACTCCTGGTGTCTCCTGGGGATAGATTGGTTGGCGCAGCACTGTTTTTTGCTGGGCTCCAAGGGTGGCGCCAAGAGCAAAGAGAAGGATCACGAGGAGCCGATGCGAGTGAAGTTTCATCGTAGGTACCGCCCAGGATTGGAGATATTTACCATCCTGTTGCTAGTATGGGCCGTCAATCTCTGGTTTTTCAAGGACCCGGCGTATGAAAGCTGGTCTGGACTTCCGTATTTTCTGGTGCCGGCCCTTTTTGCAGGCTTCTATGGAACATTCCTGAGTCTGTGGGCTGCGGGGGCTTCGCTTCTCATCGTAAGTCTCTGGTTTCTTCCTGGCGGAGGAACCGATGTCGGACGGCTGGTTCCCGGCTTCCTGGCTGGTCTGACCCTGACAACACTGGTCTTGTTTCTCCGTTCGCTGTTTATGGATCAGACCCAGCGGTATCGTTCCCGCTTTCGGGATCTCGTCGGGCGCAACCGGCGGCTCGAAGTGGAAAATGCCACCTTGGCAGTAGTCGCCCATACTCTGGAAACCCGCATTGCCAAGCAGAGACGCTCACTGCGGTTCCTGGTCAACAAGCTCAACGCGCTGGACCGTGGCAACCTGCCCCAAGCGCTGGAAGAAATTCTCGAGATGGTCCATATCTTCATCGGAGCCGAAAAAGCCTCGTTCTGGCGATATGAGGCTGCTGAACGCAGCTTGGTTCTCACGGCGTTCCGGGGTTGGGAGGAATCGGATCGGGGACCAACCACCCAACCGGCCGACGGAACCATTCCCGGCTGGGTCTGTCGTAACGGCCAGCCCTTTTCCCTGCGCATGGCCGTGGAGCAGGATCACTTCAGCAAATTGAATCCGCGCCACCACCTGCTCACTTATCCGCTCAGAATGGGGGAGCGGATTTGGGGAGTGCTCAATGTGGAGGCCATGCCCTTTGTCCAGTATTCGCTTCATGCGGAAACCATGCTGGAGGTCATTCTCAAGCTGGCAGAAAAAAGCCTCAAACCCATCATCGAGCGCGAACTGCGGTTCCGGGACCAGGAATCCAACCTAAGGACGGGTTTGCCGCTGGCCACTCTGCTGATCCGAATTCTAGGCGAGGAACTGCTTCGAACCGGACAGCGCCAGGGCTCTTTGAGTCTGGTCGTCATCGAAGTCGCCAATTCCGAGGTTCTGATGGACCGCGCCGGTGCCGCCGCCTTTCAACAAACCCTGGCCCGCCTGGCGACCTTGCTGCGAAACTCAGCAGGACCGGGTACGGAAGTGTTTCACGGCCGCGAAGACCATCAGCTGGCTCTGTACTTGACCGACCGGGATACCGATGGCACGGCCCTGTTTGCGCTCGAGCTGCTGGGGAAAATCCAGTCGCAGAGTTGGACCTGTGGAACCGAAACGGTACAGCTCGAAATTCTTATCGGCTACGACATTTCTCGGCAGGGACAGGATGATCCGGAGAAACTGCTGCTGAACGCCGAACGGCTGATTCAATTGCAGAGGCAGTAGAGATGGACCCCTTCCGGCTGAAATTCGGCTACATACAGACTCTCGACCGCTTTTTTCGTCCCAGGACTCTGAACGCCGCTCTCAAGGCCATGAAGGCAGGAGCCCTGCCCACCGAGGGTTTTGCCTGGACCATGAACAGCCTGAAGCCCGTTCTCGAAGAGCCTTGGGACTTCCGGGCCTTCGATAGGATCCTGGCATCCAAGGAATTGGACTTTGGTTCTGCGAAAATTCTGATGGAGCTGTTTGAACGGATGACAGGCCACCCTGACTTCGAGACTGCGCTCTACGCCGCCGAAAGCATCAATTTCATTGAGAGTCACTACGCCAAAAAAATCCACCAAGCCTCGGCACTTGCCGACGGGTGGATGCTGGCCAGACTGTACCTCAAAATGGCCGTCCTGAACGCATCCCGCCCGTCCATCCGCCGGTACTATGGCCTCGAAGCGCTGAAAGCCAGCCGTCCCGAGCCCCGAAGGCCGCTCAAACTCCAGGATCTTCTGTTGCGGCTGGCCGCTTACCGGGTGTTGGAACAGCCCGACCGCGCCCTGTCGCTGCTCAATCAGGCCGAGAAAGCCGGAGTGGCTCACCCGCGATTAACCCTTGCCAGAGCCCAACTGGCGTTTGAGGCGGGGCGGGCAGGTGAGGTTGCCAGACTGATGAACCTTGCCCGGTCACAAGGAGCCTCAGGACGTTACAGAAAGCTGATTGATTTTTGGAACACCGGGGAACAACGATGAAAGTCTGCCTGTTTTTGGAAGGTTCCTACCCCTACATCACCGGAGGCGTCAGCGCCTGGGTTCACGACCTGATTCAAGGACTGCCGGAAGTCGACTTTTCTCTTTTTACCATTTCCGCCTCGCCCAACCAGACTCTGAGGTACGTTCTGCCTTCCAATGTCAGAGAGCACATCGATGTCGTGCTCAACCAAACGGTTCAAAGCGCCAGGAACCACCCTCAGCTCAACCAGTTTGTACCCGTCGTCGCCGAAACCCATGATACCGCCTTCCAGGACCGCCCTATGGATCTCGTACGTCTGCTGAAGGCCCTTCCCGAGGGGGTGTCGCTGCACAACGATGCGATGTCCCACCAGAAGCTTTGGCAGATGCTGACCGAGCGCAACACCCAGACCAATCCCCTGTATCCGTTTTCCGACTACCTTTGGAGCTGGCGGGGCAGTCATGAGATGTTGTTTCAGGTGCTGGCTGCCCGACCGCCCGAGGCCGACTTGTACCACGCCGTTTCGACAGGCTTTGCAGGTCTGGCGGCTCTGGCGGCCAAAGTCCGCCGCTCGAAACCCTTTCTTTTGACGGAACATGGCCTCTACCACAAAGAACGCCAAATGGAGATCCGCAAGGCCACTTTTTTGAGCGGTTATCAGCGGGACCAGTGGATCCGCCTCTACGACCAGATCAGTTCGGCCTGCTATCGGGAAGCCGATCTGGTAACGGCGCTCTTTGAAACCAACCGCCAGGAACAGATACGGCTCGGCTCGCCGCCCGACAGAACCAGGGTGGTACCCAACGGCATCGATATTCCGCGTTTCTCAGCCGTGGCCCGGCAACACAAACCAGGTTTTCACATAGGTTTGGTAGGCCGCGTCGTGCCCATCAAGGACATCAAAACCTTTATCGTCACCTGCAAAATTTTAGGGGATTCGATGCCCGATGCCCGCTTTTACTGCATTGGTCCCACCGATGAAGATCCGGACTATTATCAGGAGTGCCTTCGGCTGGTCGAAAGCCTGGGTTTGGGCGACCGGCTGGTTTTCACCGACCGCCAGAACGTTCTGGAATACTATGCGTTTCTCAATGTGCTGCTGCTGACCAGCGTTCGCGAAGCCCAGCCTCTGGTGATTCTGGAAGCCTGGTCGGCCGGGGTGCTGACCGTTTCGACCAGGGTGGGAAATGTGCCCGAAATGCTCGACTACGACGAGCGTTTCCTTGCGGCCACCAAGGACGCCGAGGCGCTGGCTCTCAAAGTGCGTTGGCTGCGCGAAAACCCGCAGGAGGCGGAGCAGGTTCTGCAGGGCAACCAGCGCAAGGTAAGGCAAATTTATGACAAAACAACTCTGATGGATACTTATCGAACGATGTACGGATTTCTGGGAGGTCGGCCTTGGCCGGAATCGGTTTTGAACTGAAGCGCGTCTTGGGACGCAGTGGAAATCTCACCTCAACCGTTCAAGCCTTGGCGGGTGGTGTTTTCATTGTTGCAGGCCCCTGGCTTCTGACCATCCTCACCATGGTGGCCCTGAATCAGTGGGCAGGAGAAAGCCTTTCGGAAGGACCCCTGACGTTTCAGGCAGCTGTCACCTATACCTACGCTTTTTCGCTGGTCCTGATGGGTCCCCTGCATTTCTGGTTTACCCGCATCGTGTCCGACCTGCTGTGGGAAGAGCGTCCCAGGGAGGCCTCCTGGCTGCTGATCTGGGTACTGCTGGGTGCGGTAACGCTCTCGGCCGTTTTGACCGGGGTTCTCATCAGCGGACTGCCGCTCACGGGTCTTCGCGACGCTGCGGCGTTCCGTTGGGCTTGGATCGCCTTGGCCGCAACGGTGAACGGCCTTTGGGTCATTATGCTTTTTGTTTCCGTTCTGAAGTGGTTTGGAAGAATTCTGGTGGTCTATACCCTTGGCATGGCCCTGGGGCTGGCCCTGATGTCGTGGTGGGGTTTGAGCTTCGGCATTGCCGGGGCCCTGGCGGGTTTGGCGGCCGGTCACGGCCTGATCATCCTCGGTCTTATGGGATTATGCTGGGCCGCCCATTTTCCCCAGCCCCCTCAACAACCCCGGGCCGAAACTTGGTCCAGCCTGCTCGAACACCAGTGGCTGGTTTGGGGAGGTTTTGCCTATGGTTTGGGAATCTGGACCGACAAAATCAGCTTCTGGTTCCTTCGGGGAACGACCGTCGAAGGGTCAGGGCTGTTCCTGTTTCCCGTTTACGACCTGATCGTTTATGCGGCCAGCCTGTCCCTCATCCCAGGGTTGCTGTTTTTCGTTGTCTTTACCGAAACCAGTTTTGCGGTTTCCGTACTGCGCTTCTCTCAATCGCTGCTTTCGCGGCCGTACCGGGAAATTCGCAAGCGGCAATTTGAACTGATTCATCTTGCGGGAACCGAGTGGCGTCGCCTCGCCTTGTTTCAAGCCGTTGTGGTGCTGGGCGTCCTGACCCTTCTGAGCCTGAGCGCGGCGGGTTTCAACCTGCCCTTCGCTGTGGGCTTGGCAGGTTCGTGGGCGCAGCTGCTGCTTCTGGCTGTTCTCACGTTTCACTATTTTTTGCAGCAGTACCGGGACGCCGCCTTGGTCAGTTTTCTCTTCGTCGGCTTAGGGGCCGGAGGAATGGTGGTTCAAACCCTGGTGCCGCAGCTGCCCCCTGGTACCAGCTACTTCTTTGCCAACGCCCTGTGTTCGTTGGTGGGGCTGGCCAGCCTGCAAAAAAGGATGCGGTCCATCGACCGCATCCTGTATCAGTCCTGAATCGGAAAGACCCTTTTAGAGACCTGTCTGAATCAGGTTTCCGTCACTGGTGGAAACCAGGATCAGAGTGCCGGTCGTGTCCAAGCTGAGGGTGTAGGTCAGGTTCTTCACATTCGACACCAATCTGGTCTGCATGGCCTTGGTCGTTGCGTTTTCCCGCAGAACGCTGGTAGCCAACGTCGTATAGGTGGTGGTTTTCTTCTTACCGGTGAAAATGACCGCTTCCAGATCCGCCAGAGTCAAGGAGGAAAGATCCTGTTCTTCCTTGGTGATGCGCTCAAAACTCACCATGGACCAGACCCCATTCTGCTCGGAATAGAAGCGCAAACCGAGTCCACAACGAGCTGGCGTTCAAGCTGGTGGGCTTGGTCACATAACCGACAACGGAGGAATAGGCTACACCGGAAGTGACCACCGTCGGCTCGGAGGACGGGGTCAGGTTGAGTGACCCCGAGATGCTGGGCATGGCGTACAGGGTTGTGTTGCTCAGAATCGCTTCGTCACGGAGATCGCCGTTGGCAAATGTCAGAGTCATCGAGGCCCGCGAGGCAATGTTGGCGGTGAAGGTGGTGCCCGAAAGGCTGCCCACAGCATCAGCCTCGGTCCAGGTTCCCATCGGGGCCACATCTTGAACATGATACACTTCGCGGTAGCTGGACC
>JAIFLN010000031.1 GCA_020049045.1 Spirochaetota bacterium
CCTCACATGCACTTGGATAGCCGCGAAGTCTGGCGCCGCGTGGATCAGGTGAAGGGGCGGATACCATCAAGACTCGAAGAGTCCATCGCCAGTGGTCGGGGAAAGCCGGAGAAGAAATTCCGGCTCTACGAGCACCGCTCCAGCTTAGACACTGTGGAGAATCAGTTTGTCCGTGAGGTTCTCCTCCAGGCCCAGCGAGGTCTGGAGCGGTTCCGTATAGCCGTGGACCGGCCCGGAATTTCCCAATCCTTCATCAGAAAAATGGATGGGTGGATCCGGACTGTCGGCTCCCACCGAGCCGCGCCACTGTTCCGCAACCTTTCTCCTTTCGGCGGTTTGTCGGGCGAATCCCTGGTACTCCATCATCGTGCCGGATACTCGGCCGTCTATCGATCGTGGCTTCAGCTCCGGCATCCTCTGGAGTTCTTCGCACGCATCAGTACCACGCAGGTCGGTATGCGCTCCATCAGCGAGCTCTATGAGATCTGGTGTTTCCTGGAAGTACGAAGGCTTCTTTCCGAACTGGGTTTTGAAGAGAGGAGTTCCAGTTCTCCCCGTTGGCGCCAAGATGGTCTCGAGCGCAACCTAGAAAATGGACAGGGTGTCGCCTTCGTTTTAGTGAGGTCGAATCAGGGTGGGCCGACGCTTCGCCTCTCGCATGAACCCGTTTTTTACCATAACCGTCGCGAGAGGTACCGAAGTTTTTCGGTGGCTCAGAAGCCAGACATTGTTCTGGAAGCGGAGTGGCCTGCCGAAATGGGACAGGAACCACGAACTCTTCTGTGGATTTTTGACGCAAAATACCGAATCAAGGAAACCGATAGCCGCTCCGACGCTAGCACGGACCGGAGCTCAGAGTATTTGGTACCACCAGACGCCTTGGACCAAATGCACCGATACCGAGATGCCATCATCTATCAGCTCGACAATCAAAAGTCCCGGCCTGTCGTATCGGCGTTTGCGCTGTATCCAGGGATCTTTGACCAAGAACGATCTGGTGAGTGTAACCCTTATGACGTGTCCATCCGCGAGGTCGGCATCGGGGCTTTTCCCCTCGTGCCAGGCGACAAGGGCAGTGTATGGCTCGGCGCATACCTTAAGAAAAACCTCGCTTCAGACCCTTCACCTTCTGCAGAAGAATTGGTTCAGCAGCCCCAAGTGAAAATCCCAGTCACCGGATTGGTGTATCGAGAAGACGATCTGCTGCTCATCGATGCGGCTCGTTTGGCCTTTCCCGTGGACCTCGAAAGGTTGTTGGAAGGTGAACTTGAGAATGCTATCTTGCCTTCGGACTTTCACCCTGACCCCCACCGTATTTCCGGTGTCAAATGGGTTGCCTTTGTGGCTCCTCATCCCGCGACTCGGCGTCTGCAGACCTTAGGAGCCCATCACCTTGTTCAACCGATCAAGGGACCTGGGCCGATTGAGCTTGGCACTTACCTACAGTTCAGTCCGTTGTTTGTGGACCGTCAACCTGGTGGGCCCTGGTTCCGCTATGCCAACTTGCGGGACTTCTTCTCCTGACCCGACGAAGCGCGTGTATTAGGCGGTTCTTAAGGCAGAGCCTTAGGCCGGGGGGTGGGGTGGTACCGAGTACCACCCCAGGGGGGTTGCCCCCCCTTCTTTTCTCCCCTCGTTACCTCCCCTGCTTTCCCCAGGTGTCTTTGAGCGTCACGGTGCGGTTGAACACCGGGGCGCCGGGTTTTGAGTCGCTGTCGAGGCAGAAGTAGCCCTTGCGCATAAACTGGTAACCGACACCGGGTTGGGCCTGCGCGACAGAGGGTTCCACCCAGGCCTTGGCGATGGTGAGGCTGGCGGGGTCGATGAAGTTCAGCCAGTCCTGGTCCTCAGGAATGGAGGCCGCATTTTCCACGGTTAGCAGCGGGGAATACAAACGGGTTTCGACTTCGACACCGTGGTCGGCGCTCACCCACTGAATGGTGCCTTTCACCTTGCGTCCATCGGGGCTTTCGCCGCCCCGGCTGGCCGGGTCGTAGGTGCATTTGAGCTCGACCACCTTGCCCGAGGCGTCTTTGACGACTTCGTTCACCTTCACAAAATAGGCACCTTTCAAGCGCACTTCGGCGCCGGGTGCCATGCGGAACCAGCCCTTCACCGGTACTTCGGCAAAGTCTTCCCCGTCGATCAGCAGGTTGGGGCCAAAGGGAACTTCGCGCGAACCGGTTTCGGGAAGCTCGGGGTTGTTCTCGACGCTGACGGTCTCGGTTTTGCCGGCAGGGTAGTTGGTCAGCGTCACCTTGATGGGATCGAAGACGCCCATGACGCGGGGGGCGGTTTTGTTGAGCTCCTCGCGGATGGAAAACTCGAGCATACCCAGGTCGACCATGCCGTCGGTACGGGAGCAACCGGCCATCTCGACAAACTTGCGCACCGACGAGGCTGTGTAACCCCGGCGGCGCAGACCGCAGAGGGTGGGCATGCGGGGGTCGTCCCAACCTTTGACCCGACCTTCTTTCACCAGCTGGATGAGCTTGCGCTTCGACAAAACTGTGTTGGTGATGTTGAGGCGGTTGAATTCGTACTGGCGGGGGTGGTGGTATTCGGGGAACTGGTCGAGGAACCAGTCGTACAGCGGGCGGTGGTTGTCGTACTCCAGCGAACACAGCGAGTGGGTGACGCCCTCGATGCTGTCTTCCCAGCCGTGGGCCCAGTCGTACATGGGGTAGACGCACCACTTGGTGCCGGTGTTGTGGTGGGGTGCCTTTTTGATGCGGTACAAAATGGGGTCGCGCAGGTTGAGGTTGGGGCTGTCCATGTCGATCTTGGCCCGAAGGCAGCACGAGCCTTCCTCGAACTTGCCGTCGGTCATGTCTTGGAAGAGTTTTAGGTTTTCGTCGATGCTGCGGCCGCGGTAGGGGCTGGGCGTGCCTTTATCCGTAGGAGCACCGCGCTTTTTGGAAATCTCTTCCGACGAGTCGTCGTCCATAAAGGCCAGGCCGCGTTTGACCAGGTCGACCGCGCGGTCGTAAATGAATTGGAAGTAATCCGACGACCACAAAATGTCAAAGCTGTCGTGGCCCACCAGCCACTTCACGTCGTTGATGATGCCGTTGACGTATTCCATCTCTTCTTTGGCGGGGTTGGTGTCGTCGAAGCGTAGGTTGCACTTGCCGCCATAACGGGCGGCCATGCCGAAGTTCAGCACCAGAGCTTTGCCGTGGCCAATGTGCAGGTAGCCATTGGGTTCCGGCGGGAAGCGTGTGACGACAGCGCCGCCGTTTTTCCCCTGCTGGAGGTCGCGCTCGATGATGTCGGTGATGAAGTTGTCGGTGTTCAGTTTCCAGTCCTGAACGTCGCTGAGCTTGGCCATGGTGGACCTCCTTGGGAAAAAGCAGGAAGCTCTGGTTTCCCGTCAGGGAGGGTAGGAGCCTTCCATGAACTACTATCGATGGGGACTGTTGCTGCTGGCCTGCACGGCCGTTCTTCCGGCCGTCGCCGAAACCTCGGAACATGAGCGGGTGGGTGTGCCGCCCAAGGTTTCCCACGAATGGGAAACCCGCGTCGGGTTTGTGTTTCTTCCCCGCGGTCCTTCAGGTTGGGATGCCTCGCTGGCTCCCGAAGTATCGTACGAATACGCCCGCACCTGGGATCTGGCGCTCTCGGTTCCCTACCACTGGACCGCCCAGCCTGTTTCGAGAATCGAGGCCCGTTGGGGTGACCCCTCCCTTGGTTTGCACTGGAACGGCAGCGGTGAGCCCCGTTGGCGGTCGGGGGTGCTGGTCAGCGGGCCTCCGCTCTGGGAAGTGAGACCCGATACCTGGTCGTTCTCTTGGGATTGCAGTGCCAGCCTGGCCCGCGATCCTGCCCTGCTGGGGATTTCCACCTCGGTTTCGCTGCCCCTTTCCTTCTACGCTCTGCCTTTGCCGCGCTGGTCCTGGGCCTTGGGTTTGTCCTTCCAGGAGGTGGTCAACGACTCCATGGTTTGGGGCTTGGCGCTGACACCCCGAGCAGAGGTGGGTAAGCGGGTGGAATGGTCGTACTCCATCGACTGGACCGTGGGTTGGTTTGAGGTGCCGCACAACCTGTCCACAGGGGTGTCCAGCGGTACAGGCGCACCTTGGTCGTGGACAGCATCAGGAGGTAGGACATGGTAAGGTCTATGTTTGTGGTTGTCGGCCTTTTGGCCGTTTTGATTCTAGCCGGAGCCTGCTCGGATCCGGCAGATTGGGAACCCCGGGGAACGGTGAAGTGGCTGCAGTGGGTGGAAACCGAGGATGAAGAGGCGGCCATCAGGACTGCCCGGATGACCTGCTCTGTGGTCAATGTCGGCCGGGTCGACCTGGCTACCATGGACCTGGCCCTGACGGTCAAAACCGACAAAGAAGACTACCACTTTCAATTTCGCGCCGAACTCAACCTCCCACCTGGCAAGTCGGCGTATCAGACCGTGGAGCTCAAGTTTCGCAGTCAGGAAGAACGCGGCAGCCTGGAGGGGCTGAAAGTGGACTCGCAGTCCTTCCGTTGACCGTTTTGATGCCGGTGCGTACACTGGCGGGATTCCCGAACTGAGGAGCTGTTATGGCGCGCACCCTTGTCCCCGATGCTGAAAAGATTCTGGATCAAGCCTTCCCCGTGCTCGACAAGGGGTTTGTGCGGTTGGTCGATTACCTGGGCTCCGATGCCAGAATCGTGCAGTCGGCGCGGGTCAGCTACGGCGAGGGGACCAAAACCTTCCGCGAGGACAAAGGGCTCATCGACTACCTGCTGCGCCACCAGCACACTTCTCCTTTTGAACAGGTGAGCCTCACCTTCCACTGCAAAATGCCCATCTTCGTGGCCCGCCAGTGGGTGCGGCACCGTACCGCCAAACTCAACGAGATTTCGGGGCGCTACTCGGTGATGAAGGATGAGTTCTACGTGCCTGCCGACGAGGCCATCGCCTTTCAGAGCGTCGACAACAAGCAGGGCCGCTCCACCGAGGTTGTTCCCCTCGAGGTAAAAGCCAAGGTAAGGGAGCTTTTGGAGCAAGGGCAACGTCAGTCGTTCATCGAGTACGAGGCGCTTCTGGAAGAGGGGGTTGCCCGGGAACTGGCGCGCATCAACCTGCCGCTGAGCCTCTACACCGAGTGGTACTGGACCATGGATCTGCACAACCTGTTCCACTTTCTGGCGCTGCGCCTCGACGCCCATGCCCAGCTGGAAATCCGCAAGTACGCCGAGGTCATTCTTGACCTCACCCGAGCCGTGGCTCCCGTGGCCGTGGAGTCGTTTGAAAACCACCTGTTGGGCGGGGTGCGCTTCAACCGCCAGGAACTCGAGGCTCTGCGCACCCTGGCCGCCGACCAAGCTGCCGCCGAGGCCGCCCTGGGACCCGACGCCGGTGCCAAGGCTAAAGAACGTTTCTGGGCGAAACTCAAAGACGGGAAACAACTCTAAGGAGACTCGGAATGGGGCGCACGTCTAGAACGTCATCCCTTCCTGGGCAAACACCAGATCCATGACGGGTTGACCCTTCGGTGACCGGGCGGCGATGGCCCGCCGGTACTTTTCCTGCAACTCGTCCAACTGGTCGTCGGTCCGGTCCGGGTCGTGGTGGATCAGCACGAGCTTCTTCACGCCCGCGCGGGCGGCCGCGTTGATGGCCCATTCCATCGAGGTATGGCCCCAGCCCTTTCGTCCTTTTTGGTATTCTTTTTGTGTGTACTGGGCGTCGTGCAGAACCACGTCGGCTCCCGCCATAAAGGCTTCGATGCGCTGGTTCTCTTCCTTGGCGACCAGCTCACCTTCGTTGAAGACATCCTGGTCAAAGTCGGGATCGTTGGGGTCGGTGGCAAACAGGTTGCGGAACGGTTCATGGTCAAACATGGTCACCATCACCTTGCCATCCTGCTCAAAGCGGTAGCCCAAACACGTAATGGGATGGTTGAGGTACTTGGTTTTCACCACCAGACCGTCTTCAAAATTCAACACGGTTTCCTGAAGGCGGTGGTAGGTCATCTGGGCCGCCAGATCGGCCATGGTCACGGGAAAATACCGGTATTGGAGCTGCCCGCCGATCACCTTGTCGAGGGTGTCCTCTTCGAAGGTCACCGGGCCGTAGATGGCCAGTTTGGTGGAGGGCAGAAAGATGGGGGTGAAAAAGGGAAACCCCATAATATGGTCCCAGTGGGTATGGCTGAACAGCATTTTGGCCTCGATGGGGCCCTTGGGAAGGTCGGTTTTCATCAGCTGGTTGCCCAGCGGGCGGACCCCCGACCCGGCGTCGACGATGATAAGGCGGTTCGATGGACCATAGCGGACTTCGAGGCATAGGGTGTTGCCGCCGTACCGCACGGTTGTCGGCCCAGGACAGGGGATGGAACCCCGCACTCCCCATAGGGTGACGTTCATCGGGTCCTCCTTGATTTTTAGGACAGTTTGAGAAAAACCTTGGCCCGTTCGATCTCCTGGCGGACCTGCGGTTCCAAGTCTTCGATCTGCAGCCAGGTGATGCCCAGGGCCCGGTAGACTTCAGCGGGTGGAGTGGTGGGAAAACGGTTGCCGGAAAAGCCGATCTCCATAATGTTGGCAAAGTAATCGGCGACCATAACGGTGAAGACCAGTTCTTTGTTGGCGCCCTGGTATTCCAGAGGTGTATGGTGGAAGGCCACTACGTCCTTGATGTCGTCCGAAAGCTTCCAGGCGTCGATGATCAGGGAACCGGCATCGCAGTGGGTGAACTCAAGCGCCACCGCCTCGGCCTGGACCAGGGAGATTCTGCGTTCCGAACTGGCCTGCAGGGCTGTCAGGTAGTCTTCGGGGGCCCGGTTGTTGAGCGGGACTTTTCCGATATCGTGGAGCAGACCGCAAAAAAAGTAGGTTTCCTGGTCTTGGGCGGCAACTCCCCGCAATCGGGCCAGGTGCTTGGCCATGACACCGACGCAGAGACTGTGGAGCCAGAAGCCGTCGAGGTTGAGCACGGCGTTTTTGGTGTGGGAAGTGTTGATCGACCCCAGAACGGCGGTGCTGAGGGCCAGATTTTTCACGGTGTTGAGGCCCAGCATGATGATGGCCCGGACCAAACTGGTGACTTCCTGCGTCAGCCCGTAGTAGGCGGAGTTGATCAGTTTCATCACGCGGGCCAATAAAACCGGATCGAGTGAAATGACCTTGTTCAGGTCGTTGGGCTGGGCATTGGGCTTCTGACAGATCTCCAGAACTTTTCCGACCGATGTCGGGAGAGGAGGCATCTTATCGATGTAGCCTTCAAGGGCCCGACGGAGCTGGTCACCTTTCATTCAGCCAATTTATCCTTTAGCCGGTCCAAAATCGCCTGCAACTTTGCCCTGGTTGTGAGCGGGTTCTCCCCTTTCACGGGCCAAGGTGTCGCGCCAGGGGGCGGAGAAACCGTTCCCGAAAGGGTATTCTTAATCCGTTCCATTTTCAAGGGGATTTGGTCAGCTTGCAGTTCCTCGAGCTTCTCAACAGGTAAATAGGAGCTGAGGGTGTCGAGATATCCCATCAAATCGACGATTTTGCTGGGATCATCCAGGGTCAGCAGCTTCGAAGGCTCGGGTTCTTCTTCTGGTTCCTCGGGCTCTTCGAGCGGTTCCTCTTCCTCGACGGGGGGTTCCCATTCCTGCATGGGCAGTTCTTCGGGCTCTTCTGGAGGAGGTGGTGCTGGTTCTGGCTCCGGGTCAGGAGCGAGCGCTTCAAAGGCCGGCACTGACCAGGGTTCCGGGGGCGGCAGAGGTCTGGGCCTGGGTTTGGGTGGTAGAGGTTGCGGTTGCACAGGCGGAGGAGCGGGTGGTTCCGGCTCGGGCTGCCGTACCGGCGGTGGTGGCTGGTAGGCAGGTTGCTGAGGGGGATAATAGGGCGGCGGGTAAGGGGGATAGGGCTCGGGCTTTTTCTTCTTCTTTTTCTTTGGTTCCCGCTTTTCTTCTTTTTCCTTCTTGAGAATCTCTTCGTCCCAAGTTTCATCGGGCGGAAGAATCTCCTCTTCTTCGGTCATCCGAAGGGTCTGTTCTTCCTCATCGACCATAATCGCCGGGTTGAGGTCCCCCAGATCGAGGAGGGACGGTGGTTCTGTTTCGCCCTTCATCTGCATCCAGCTTGGCTCTTCAACCAGCGGCTGTTCTTCGATGGTCTCGACTTCGACGGCTTCTTCGATCAGCGGCTCTGCCAGGGTCCGTAAGTTGCGCTGCCAGGTCTCCTGCAGCTCGGCCCCCAGGGTGTCGGCCGACTTTTCGTACATCTCGAGGGTTTCCATCATCAGCTCGAGCTCGTCTTCTGCCGAATTCTTGCCCTGAACCTGAAGGATGGCGTCGGCCAGTTCCAGCGCGGACTTCTGGTCTCCTCCTTCTTGGTGGAGCCGGGCCAGCGCACCCAGAACAGCTGTGTTCTGAGGGTCTTCCAACCGCAGTTTGTCCAAAATCTTGCGGGCGTCGTCGGGGCGGTTTTGTTTCTGGTAAAGGTTGGCCAGCAGCAACCGGGCGTTAGAGTCGTTGGGTTTGGCCTTCAGGTAGAGTTTCATCTCTTCGACCGCTGTTCCGGTCTCGCCCTCGTGCATGGCATAGAGGGCCATGTCCATGTGGAGGTCGACGCTGTTGGGATCCTTCTTCTCGATACGGTCGGCAACTTTCTGGGCCAGGTAGGGCCGCTTGGTTTTCAGATAAAGGTTGCCCAGGGTGCGCAGGGCGTCGAGGTTATCGGGCTGCTTGGCCAGGACGGCCAGCAAATCTTCCTCGGCTTTTTCGGGGGAGTTCTGGAAAAGACGGAGTTTGGCCAGCTGAAGCCTGACGGCTAGGTTGTCGGGCTCCAGAAGACTGTAACGGCTGAGCAGATCGAGAGACCGATCCCCCTTTCCCTCTTTGTTGTACAACGTGTCGAGGTTCAGAACGGCTTTTCCGTACCGGGGGTTGACCTTCAACGCCTGGGCAAACGAAGCCTCGGCCTCTTTGGCCCGCCCCGTTTCCTGGTACACAATTCCCATGTTGTTCAGGGCTTCCGGGTTTTCCGGGTCGTCCTGAATCATTTCGCGAAATAGGTTCAACGCTTCTTCGGGCTGGCCCATCTTGTGGAGGGTGACGCCCAGGTTGTTCAAACCGGCTTTCCAGCCCGGGCGACCCTTGAGGGACGCCTCGAAACTCTGGCGGGCCAGCCGCAGTTCGTTGCGGTGCTGATACACCACCCCCAGATTGTACCGGAGGGTCGGGTTGTTGGGGTCATTTTCCAGGCCCTGCTGGTAAGTGTCCTGGGCCTTTTCCAGGTCCCCCTGACTTTCATAGATGGTGCCCAGGTTGTTGTAGGTGTAGGCGTTCTTAGGGTTGAGGACCAGGCTGGCCTCGTAGGCCGCGACGGCGTCGGTCAGCCGTCCCATCTGTTTGAGGACGTTTCCGAGGTTGTACAAAACGCCGGCGTTTTTCGGTTCGAGCTTCTTGGCCTTTTCGAGGGCTTCGAGGGCCTGCGGCATCTGGCCCAGAGACCGGCACATCACTCCGATGTTGTTCCAGGCCTCTGAATTGTCGGGAGAGCGTTCCAAAGCCCGGTAAAAGTGGGTGACAGCCTGACTGGGTTTCGACTGTCGCCCGTACAGACTTCCCAGGAGCATCTGAGCTTCGGGGTCTCGGTCGTCGGTCTCAAGAATCTCCCGTGCCAGCGATTCGGCCAGGTCATCGTCGTGGGAACGGTAGGCGGTCAGGGCCCGGTGCAGCAGGTCGGTTCGGCGGTTGTCGCTCATGGAAGGTTCCTTTGGGGCCGTGCCGAGAGTTCCCGGCTGAGGGCGCTGACCGCAGTGGACCGAAAAGCCGCCACGCTGACGTAGTAGATTTGGTCGTTGGTCAGCCCTTTCAGGACAATCTGGGTCTCTTTGGTGGTAAGCGTCCCTGTTCCCTGACCTGGTCGGGAACCGAGAAACACCAGGTAGCCTTCCGGAGAGCCTTGAAGGACGGGTCGCCAGCGTAAAGTGAGCTGGCCGTCACCCGGGATGACCTCAAAACCGGTGGGTGTGGGAGGTGCGGGGTTGGGCAGGGTGGTTACCGTGATGGCGTTGACGCGCGGCGTTTCGGTGCCCGTGCCCGAGGGGAGCAGTTCGACTTTCAGCTGCAGGTAGCGTCCCGAGGCCGTACGCGACAAATCCTGGCCGGGTTTGAAGCGGATCCAGCTGTCCTGTTCGGTTTCGGGTGTGGCCAGCGAGCGGTCGGTTTCGCCTGAGAACGTCCATTGGTAACGGATGGTTTCGGCCATTCGGTACGACCAGATCAAGGCCGTATTGCCTTCGGTGAAGGCCCGGACAGCCACTGACTGCACCGTGGAATCGGGGAAGCGGAGGTCGAAAATGCGGCTGATGGCCGTTCCCTTCTGGGCGTAGCCTGCCAGAAAACGGTCTCGCTGCGGTTCTTCAATCCAGGCGCGGCTCAGACGCAGTTCGTCGAGAGCACCCTGGTAGCGTCCCCCCAGGACCAGTTCTGCCTTGGTCCGCGCCCCGAGCACCAGGCCATAGGGTCGGCCGTCTTCGGTTCCCGAGGGGGTGGCATGGATCAGACCCTCGGTTTTTCCGTCGACCAGATACTCCAGCAGCCCCGTATCAGCGCGGTAACGAAGCAGGTGGTGGTGCCACTGCTTGGGGATCAACACTGACGAACCCTTCACCGAAAGCGTAACCGCCGCCACGGCTGGTGAAGAGGCAAACAGATTCTGAAAAGTCCAGACTAACCTTGAGCCTTCAAAGCCCACCCGCAGATTCTGCGTTTCCAGCGGTCCGGAGGAGGTCCTTCCCCCCTGCCATTCCAGCACCGTTTCGCCGTCCTCCACTTTCGAGGGGTAAAGCCAGAACTCAAGGCTGAAATCACCCCACCCCCGGCCCGGGGCGAAGAGCGCTTCAGAGGTGGCTTGCAGCACCAGCGGGGTCTGTCCCCGAAATACGGCGCTGCCGCCGCCAAGTGCTGAAAACCCCCGCTGAAGAAGGGTGTTGTCGGGGGCGATCCGGTAACGGGAACCCTCGTCGCGCAACCGCTCGTTGAAATGGATGAGCAGATCAGTATCCTCATCGGCCTCGTATTCTGAGGCTGCCAGGGTCAGGTCGAGGGTACCGTCTGCGGCGCGGTGAAAGCCGGTTCCGGTAAGGTTCGGAAAGTCTTTCCACCCGGCTTCACGGCCGAAGTTCAGGGTACCAGCGGAGACACCCTCCTGAGCCCCCAGGGGCGAAACGGCGAGGAAAACGAGCAAGGCGGTGACGGCAGTTTTGAGCATCATCTAAAGGTATCGGTACCTCGAACATCCTTCTGTAATCCTGCTATAATGTTCCAAGAAAGGAAAGCTGTGAAGTCTGCCCTCACCCGCCTTCTCCTGTGTGCCGCCCTCGTTCTCTTTTCCCCGGTTGCTTGGGGCTTAACGGTCACGCTCGACGACAATTACCCTCCTTACAGCTTCCGCGATTCTCAAGGTCGAATCCAGGGAATTCTGATCGACTTGTGGAATCTTTGGAGCCAGAAGAACGGTGAGCCAGTCGAACTGCTCGCCCTTTCCTGGGCCGAGGCCCAGGAAACCATCGCGGCCGGAAAAGCCGATGTCATCGATACCATTTTTCAGACCCCGGAGCGAGAGGCCGTGTATTCGTTCTCACCACCGTATGCGCCTATCGAAACGGTGATTTACCACCGCGACGGCTTGGCGGGCATCACGGGTCCCGAGAATTTGAGGGGTTACCTTGTCGGGGTGAAGGCAGGGGACGCCTCGATTGAGGGGCTGGGAGAGGTAGGGCAGATTCTTCTCAAGGAATATCCCAGCTACGAAGCCCTCATTGACGCGGCAGGGCAGGGAGAAATCCATGTGTTTAGCATGGACGCGCCGCCTGCCCACCATTTTCTCATTCACAAGGGGCTGCTGGATCAGTACCGCCAAGCTTTTGTCCTTTCCAAAGACTTCTTTCACCGGGCGGTTCTAAAAGGCAACGAGGAGATTCTGAACCGGGTCAATCAAGGGTTTTTGGCCCTCAGCAACAGCGAAGTCTCCATCATCAAGGAGCGTTGGCAGGGAAAATCCTTGAGTGTGCTTACAGAGGAAACCTCGCAGAACATCGCCCTTGCCATCGGAGCGGCCCTGGTCGTCATCGCCTTGCTGGCGGGGTTGGTGTTCTACTTCCGGTCTCAGGCCAAAAAGCGTATGGGGCAGCTGGCCGGTACCGAAGAGCGTCTCAAGGTGAGCGAGGACCGCTTCCAGGCGATGGTTGAAGTCTTGCCCGATCTCCTATTTCAACTCGATGAAGCGGGTCTTATCCTGGAATGCCATACTCCGGTTCAAAACACCCTCTACCACGATCCCGAGCGTTATGTGGGCAAGCGTCTGGACGAAATGTTCCCTCCCTCGGTTGCTAAAGAAGTTCTGGACAAGCTGCATCTCCTCATGACTCAAGGAGGAGTCGCGGCTCTGCAAACCGACCTGGAGATTCGCGGACGGGTGCGTACCTTCGATTCGCGGATCGTCAGGCTGGGAGAAGACCGGTTACTTGCCATTGTCCGCGATATCAGCGACAGCCGCCGTGCCTGGGAAGATGATCTGCATCGGAACAAGCTGGAATCTCTGGCCTTGCTGGCCGGAGGACTGGCGCATGATTTCAACAACTCGCTGGGGGTGATCCAGGGGTTTGTTTCCCTGGCCCGACTGCAGCTGTCCGAGCCGGA